>JAZKEH010000200.1:0-24597 GCA_040387155.1 Pseudomonadota bacterium
GGTTTCTACCATTCTGCTCGTGCAGGGCTGCTCCACCGTTGTAAGTGCAACAACTGGCGGTGAAGGCGTGAAGGAAGATCCGGGCCGCCGCAGCATTGGCACCATGATCGATGACGGCAGCATTGAAACAACCGTCAAGGTGAACATTGATGCGGCCGATCCGGCACTGAAGGATTCCCACATCAACGTCATCAGTTACAACGGAGTGGTCTTGCTGGTTGGACAGGTGCCCTCACAGGATCTGAAGAATCTGGCGACCCGGGTTGCCACTTCTTCGACTCGCGTGAAAACCGTGCACAACGAGCTCGAAATTGCGGGCGCAACTACGTTCCTGTCACGCAGCAATGACGCCTGGATATCTTCCAAGCTGAAGACATTGATGTTGGCTGACCCTACAGTCGCCGGCATGCGGACGAAGGTCATTACCGAGAATGGCGTGGTCTATCTGATGGGATTGGTATCGCAGGCAGAAGCGAACCAGGCTGTCGAACTGGTAAGCAATGCCAGTGGCGTCACCAAGGTTGTTCGCGCGTTCGAATATATCGATTAGACGTCAGCCCGGGATCACTGCCCACGATTGGGGCGGTGATTTCTTCCCTCCATTTCCCTATTTCACTACACGCAGCGAAGGCTTGCTGCGCTTGGCTTTTTCCTTGGGCGGAGGCGGAGTGTCTGGATCGGCCACAGTCAATGTAGGCGCAGGGCCGGGTGGCTCGGGCATTGGCTCATCGCGGTCAAAAATCATGCCCTGCCCGTTTTCCTTGGCATAAATGCCAAGTACAGCGGCGGTAGGAACATAGACGTGGGTCGGAATGCCGCCAAAACGGCCGTGGAACTCAATGCCATCGTTGGTGATGACCAACGCCTGCACGGCAATCGGTGAGATGTTGAGGACTATCTGTCCATCCTTGACGTAGCTCTGCGGAACTTCCACGCCCTTCTCGAACGCGTTCACGAGAATATAGGGCGTGCAGTTGTTATCGAGAATCCATTCATTCAATGCCCTTACAAGATAGGGCCGGTGAGTGGTCATTGGCATACAGGCTGACACTCCCGCTTGAACATCAGGAACGCATCTCTCGTTCCTGTTCCGACAGACTGAGCTTGATCGACTCGCGCTCCATCAGACGGGCACGGTAATCAAGCAAGGGCTTGGTAGCCTTGGTTTCCGGCAGACGAATGCCGATTTCTGGCAAACGCCACAAAATAGGGAATACACAGCAATCCACGATCGTGAATTCGTCGCTCATGAAAAACGGCTTCTCTGCAAAGATCGGCGATACAGACATGATGCTCTCGCGCAGCTCCTTGCGGGCTTTGTCCAACTCGGCGGGGGTACCATCTTCAGCCTGCAACTTTTCTACCAGGTGGCTCCAGTCGCGGTCGATACGGTAAATCCACAAACGACTCTGGGCACGCGCAACCGGGTAGACCGGGAACAGCGGCGGATGCGGAAAGCGCTCGTCAAGGTATTCCATCATGATGTTGGGTTCGTAGAGCACCAGATCACGATCTACCAGCGTCGGTAGACTGTTGTAGGGGTTCAATACGGCCAGATCTTCCGGCTTGTCATAGATATCGACATCCACCACTTCTACGGTGACGCCTTTCTCTGCGAGAACAATACGCACGCGATGGCTGAACTGACTATACCCATCGGAGTAGAACAACATCGATGAGCGTTTGGTGACAACTCCCATTGCTAATACCTCAGGCCTTGCTATTGGTTAATGTACATCTTTCCAGTATTCACGGTTCAGCATATAGGCAAACACGAACAGGAATGCCAGGAAGAACAATACATAGGCGCCTATGGTCTCGCGATGCATTGCTGCAGGCTCGCCCAGATAGGCCAGGAAGTTGACCAGGTCGTACGTAAACTTGTCGAACTCTTCCGGCGTCATGGTACCTGTGCCGTCAACATGCGCGGTGCCGGTGCAGCCCTCACCCGAGCAAGGCAATTGCGTTCCCTGCAGGTTACCCAAAACGTTGGGCATGGCCACATTGTTGAATACTACGTTGTTGACGCCAAAGGGACGACTTGAATCGGTGTAGAAGCCTCGCAGATAGCCATAAAGCCATTCGGGCGAGCGAACGCGTGACACAAGTGAAAGATCCGGGGGGGCGACGCCAAACCAGTTCTTGGCAGCTTCTTCCGGCAATGCACTTACCATCAGGTCGCCGATATTGGCATTCGAATTGAACAACAGCAGGTCTTCTGCCAGATCTGTCGGAATGGACAAGTCGGTGGCAACACGCTGATAGCGTGAGTAACCGGCACTGTGGCAACCCATGCAGTAGTTCACGAACGTGGCAGCGCCTGACTGCAGCGAAGCCTTGTCTTTCAGGTCCACTTCGAAGTGCTCAAGCTCTACTTCGGCCTCAGCGCCAACTGCCATCAACGGCAATGCGGTGAGACCGGCTACCAACACCAACGAAAGCAGGAGTTGTGGAATCGTGATGAAGCGTCCAGTAACACGAGCAGGCGGCGTCGTGGTTTTTTCCTTGCGTGTGTACCAGGGCATGGCGAGGAAGAACACGAAATAGTAGACCGTACATACTTGAGCCAGCACCGTTCTTGCGGGAGTTGCAATCTTGGTACCAAGCACACCGAGAATGATGAAGCTGGCAACCAGCAGCAGCAGCCCAATGCGGCTGTACCAACCCTTGTAGCGCAGCGATTTGACGGGGCTACGATCGAGCCAGGGCAATACAAACAGGATGGCAATGGCTGACCCCATCGCTACCAAGCCCCAAACCTTGGCATCAACACCAAACAGCGGGTAGGTAACGGCGCGCAGCATTGAGTAGAACGGAGTGAAGTACCAGACCGGTGCGATATGTTCCGGCGTCTTCAGGTTGTTGGCTTCTTCGAAATTGGCATGTTCAAGGAAGTAGCCGCCACCTTCCGGGATAAAGAAAATCACGAAACAGAATACGAACAAGAAGACCACAATGCCCAACAGGTCATGCACTGTGTAGTACGGATGGAACGGAATGCCATCCAACGGAATGCCAGTAATGGGGTCTTTGTTCTTCTTGATTTCGATACCGTCAGGGTTGTTCGAGCCCACTTCGTGCAAAGCCAGAATGTGCAGGACCACAAGACCAACCAGCACGAGCGGCAATGCAATTACGTGCAACGCGAAGAACCGATTCAACGTAGCACCCGAGATCAGGAAGTCGCCCTGGATCCAAACCATCAAATCCTGGCCTATCACTGGAATCGCGCCGAACAAACTGACAATTACGTTGGCACCCCAGTAAGACATCTGGCCCCACGGCAATACATAACCCATGAAACCTTCGGCCATCAGCACCAGGTAGATGGTCATGCCAAAAATCCATATCAGCTCGCGTGGCTTCTGGTATGAGCCATACATGATGCCGCGGAACATGTGCAGGTAGACCACGATGAAGAAGGCTGATGCACCCGTGGAATGCATATAACGCAGTATCCAGCCGAAGTTCACATCACGCATGATGTATTCGACGGAAGCAAAGGCACCTTCAGAGCTCGTATTGAAATTCATCGTCAGCCAGATGCCAGTCAGCAGCTGATTGACCAGTACGACCATCGATAACACACCGAACACGTACCAGAAGTTGAAGTTCTTCGGTGCGTAGTACTTGCTCATGTGCTTTTCAAAAGCCTGTACTACTGGCAGTCGGTAATTGAGCCAGCCAAGGAAACCAGTCAGTTGCTGGTCATCGTTTTTGTGGTCACTGCCGGCCATCAGGAATTCTCCGAATCAAGTCCAATGACGATGACGCTGTCATTTACGAAATAGTGCGGGGGTACGCGGAGGTTGGTCGGAGCGGGAACACCACTGAAAACCCTGCCAGCCAGGTCGAATTTGGAGCCGTGGCACGGACAGAAGAAACCACCCTTCCATTCCGGATCAAAATCCTGGGGTTCTACTTCAGCAAACAACTGGGGAGAACAGCCAAGATGCGTACAGATGCCAACCAGAATCATGAGCTCCGGTTTGCGTGAGCGAAATTCGTTGCGTGCATATTCCGGCTGCTGATCTATTTTTTCAGAGCCAGGATCAGCAAGGTGTCCGGTGTTGTCACGGAGATTGGCCAGCGTCTCTTCATTGCGACGCATGACAAAAACCGGCTGGCCACGCCAAGCAGGCATCGGTCCAAGCAATTCACCGGGTTCGAGACGGCTGATATCAATCGTGATGGGGGCACCTGCCGCCAGAGCCTTCGCACTTGGGCTCCAGGAGCCTACAAAGGGAACTACTGCGCCCACTCCGCCGACAGCGCTTACCGTTGAGGTAGCACCAATCAAAAAGCGTCTGCGGCTCTTGTTTACAGTGCCGTCATTCACGAAAAGTCTCCTAAATAAGCCCCGCAGAAACGCGGCAGCAAAACTCGATGGGAAATCGCGCGCATCGTAATCAAAACGGCTAATTCATTCAAGAAAAAGCAAGGGCTTGCACCTTTGCCGGGGCAGCTTTGTACACAAAAAAAACGCCGAAACCCTCGGGTTTCGGCGTCCTTTGAAACAAACCAGCCTGATTAGCGTTTGGAGTACTGTGGACGCTTGCGGGCTTTGCGCAGACCGACTTTCTTACGCTCAACTTCGCGGGAGTCGCGGGTTACGAAACCGGCTTTGCGCAGAACTGAACGATTGCCTTCATCGTATTCAATGAGGGCACGGGTGAGGCCATGACGAATGGCACCGGCCTGACCGAAGCTACCACCACCGGCAACGCTGATCTTGAGGTCGAACTTGCCAACCACATCCAACAGTTCCAATGGCTGACGCACGATCATGCGCGCAACTTCACGACCAAAGAAATTCTCAATGGTACGGTTGTTGATGGTGATGGTGCCGGTGCCTGCGGTAATGAACACGCGCGCAGTGGAAGTTTTGCGACGACCGGTTCCGTAGTATTGGGTTACAGCCATGGGTGCTCGATCCAGTTAGAAATTAGAAGGACAGTTGGGCGGGTTGCTGGGCAGTGTGCGGATGCTGATTGCCTGCATAAATCTTGAGCTTGCGCATCATGTCACGGCCGAGCGGGGTTCTCGGAATCATGCCTTTGACAGCCAGACGGATAGTCTCTTCCGGCGCTCTGGCGATCATTTCGTTGAAAGTTGCCGATTTGTGACCACCGCAATAGGTGGAGTGGCGATGATAGATCTTGGTGCGGGCCTTGGTGCCAGTCACGGTGACCTGTTCGGCATTGATCACCACGATGTAATCACCGGTATCCACATGCTTGGTGTACTCGGGCTTGTGCTTGCCACGCAGACGGACTGCAATAGCCGCAGAAAGGCGACCAAGGGTCTGGCCCGCTGCATCGACTACAAACCAGTTGTGCTGGGCTGTTTCTTTGTTCGCTGAGAAGGTTTTCATGTCTTTGTCTCAATATTTGGTCCGACGAATCGGGCCCTTGCTCTACTAAACTGCTTCACTAATTCGTTGATAAGCCATTGATTTGGCTACCATCCAAGCCGCTTTCCGGTGAAACGATCAGCGGCCCGGTTATCAGGGGCGCGAATTCTACCCAGCCAACCCTGCTTATACAAGCTTTTAGAAGCAGTTACTTTTTACCAACCACCATCAGTCGGGATTGTGGGGGCTGGCCAGGTACTCCCGCGTCTGCATTTCCATCAGCCTGCTGGCAGTTCGCTGGAAGGGAAAGGCAAGCTCCGCCCCTACATAGAGCTCCGTCATGGATGACGCCGCCTCAATGATGAGCTTCACCTTGTGGTCATAAAACTCGTCAACCATGGTAATGAATCGGCGCGCTTCGTCGTCATTGGCCTCACTGAAGACAGGCACATCGGAAAGCAGAACCGTGTGATATTGCCGGGCCAGCTCAATGTAGTCCGCAGCGCCACGCGGACCGCGGCAGAGCTGGGAAAAGTCAAACCAGGCCACATCGTGTGCGGCACGGCGACTTCCAAAGTTACGCCCTTGAATTTCCAGCGTTTTTTCAACCTCAACTTGCTGCCCTCGCGTCAAATGATCGAACAGGGTCTGCATCTTCTGCTCGGAAGCAGGCCCGGCCGGAAAATAGTAAAGCGCAACCTTTTCCAATGAACGCAGACGGTAGTCTACCCCCCCATCCACATTTATCACCTTCGTATGTTGGTTCAGCAGGGAAATGGCCGGCAAGAACTGCTGCCTCTGCAACCCATTTTCATAGAGCAGATCCGGCTTGATGTTGGAAGTTGCCACCAGAACGACACCCCGCGCAAAGAGCGATTCCAGCAAATTCCCCAGAATCATCGCGTCGCCGATATCGGACACATGAAATTCATCAAAACAGAGCACTTCGGCTTGATCAGCAATACTGTTCGCCACCCAAACCAGAGGATTCGCCCGTCCGCTTGCCTCTCGCAAGTTTGAATGGACCAATTGCATGAACCGATGGAAATGCAGCCTCAACTTCCGCTCAATCGGAAGCGACTGGAAGAACATGTCCATCAGAAAGGTTTTGCCTCGCCCGACACCCCCCCAAAAATAAAGCCCCCTTATTGGAGAGGGTTTCTTTTTGCCCAGGGTAGACGCCACCTTGCCCAGCCATCCTGGCATCTGGTTGCTGCGTGCGACCAACTGATCACGGACATTTTGTAACTCTGCCATCGCATTAGCTTGCGCTGAATCCGGAAGCAAGAGTCCGCTTTTCAGGTTAGCTTCATACAACTGAAGAGGACCTGTTGATGCCAAGTTGTCATTCAATGCTTTATCTCGGGCAACTGCCTGTTTATCCGGCAATTATAGGTATAATTGCCGCCAACTTGTTATTGGTTGTTTGAGCTGCAGGACTTGATGATGTTGTGGATGGTTGGCTTGGGTTGCTTGCTGGCTGGTGCTGTAATTGGCGCCATCCTGTTCAAATTGCTGAAGTCGGATGAGGCGCGCGTGCAACATCTGGAGTCACAACTTCAGCAGGTAAGTGATGAATACGAGAACTACAAGAAAGAGGTACACGGCCACTTCAGCGACTCTGCGATACTGATAGGCAAACTCACTGAAAGTTATAAGGATGTCTATCAACATCTGGCGCACGGCGCGCGCAATCTTTGTCCTGATTACATTGCTACCCAATTAACCCAGGCCGCACCACCCACCAGCATGGATATCTCGGGTACTGACTCAGCTTTAGCACGTGACGCCACCTTACTGTCGCCTCCGCTCGATTACGCAAGCCCGCGCAAGGAAGAGCCCGCAAGCTCGCCCGGTCTGCTCGGACGAACCTGAGAAGTCATCACTATCTCCAAGCCCTATAATGTCCTGACACCAACGCGTCGTTCCCGGGGCGTTTCAGCAAGTTTTTATTGAAGCCAAATTCCATGTCTGATTATCAACTCACCCATCTCAAACAACTCGAAGCCGAAAGCATCCACATCATTCGTGAAGTGGCCGCAGAATTTGAAAAGCCGGTCATGCTGTATTCGATTGGCAAGGACTCTGCCGTGATGTTGCATCTCGCGCAGAAGGCCTTCTACCCCGGTCGCCTGCCTTTTCCTTTGCTGCACGTCGATACCACGTGGAAATTCAAGGAAATGATCGAGTTTCGCGACATGATGGCCAAGAAGTACGGCTTTGATTTAATTGTGCATATCAATCAGGAAGGCATTGACGCTGGCGTCGGCCCCTTCTCGCATGGCAGCGCCAAGCACACCGACATCATGAAAACCCAGGGGTTGAAGCAAGCACTCAACAAGTACAAATTCGATGCCGCCTTCGGCGGTGCCCGTCGTGACGAGGAGAAATCCCGTGCCAAAGAACGAGTGTTCTCGTTTCGCGACAAGAATCACCGCTGGGATCCAAAAAACCAGCGCCCAGAACTATGGAATCTCTACAACGGCAAGATCAACAAGGGCGAAAGCATTCGCGTATTCCCGCTCTCCAACTGGACCGAGCTTGACGTGTGGCAGTACATCCATCTCAACAACATTGAGATCCCCTCGCTTTATTTCGCCAAAGAACGCCAGGTCATCGATTACGAGGGAGCGACGATTATGCTCAACGATGAGCGTGTGCCACAGGAGTTGCGCAAAAACCTGCGAACGAAGATGGTGCGATTCCGTACATTGGGCTGCTATCCGCTTACTGGTGCTATCGAGTCCGAGGCGACAACGCTGCCTGAAATCATCCAGGAAATGTTGCTAGCCACAACGTCTGAGCGCCAGGGTCGCCTCATTGACAGCGACCAGGCCGGCTCCATGGAACAGAAAAAGCGCGAAGGTTATTTCTAAACAATTGATTGTCTGGCCATGGGATTCCATGGCCAACGCAGGAATCCAGCATGTCACACCAATCCGAATTGATCAGCTCCGATATCAACGCCTATCTTGCCCAGCATGAGCGCAAGGAACTGCTGCGCCTGCTTACTTGCGGCAGTGTCGATGATGGCAAAAGCACTCTGATTGGTCGCCTGCTGTACGACACCAAGATGATCTATGAAGACCACCTGTCGGCCATCAAATCTGACAGTGTGAAATCCGGCACAACAGGCAACAAGGTGGATCTCGCGTTGTTGACCGACGGCCTGCAGGCGGAGCGCGAACAGGGCATCACGATTGATGTTGCCTACCGCTATTTCTCCACAGCAAAACGCAAGTTCATCATCGCCGATACACCGGGCCATGAGCAGTACACCCGCAACATGGCGACCGGCGCATCCAATTGCGAATTGGCAATCATCCTTATCGATGCGCGCCACGGCGTGATGACACAAACGCGCCGTCACACGTTCATCGCCAGCCTGCTCGGCATTCGTCACTTGATCGTGGCGATCAATAAAATGGATTTGATGCAGTACGACGAAGCAGTATTTGAGCGTATTCGAAAGGATTATCTCGACTTCACCACTGACCTCGATACCGGCGAACTTACCTTCATTCCGATTTCTGCGCTCAACGGCGATAACGTTGTGAATGCCAGCGAATACATGCCCTGGTACACCGGCCCAACGCTGATGCAGATGCTGGAAACCGTGAAAATCACGGCGTCGCGCAACTTCGACGATCTTCGCTTCCCTGTGCAGTATGTGAACCGGCCCAACCTGAACTTTCGTGGTTACTGCGGCACCATTGCGTCAGGCATCGTGCGCAAAGGCGACTTGTTGACTGTGCTACCTTCGGGCAAGAGCAGCCGCGTCAAATCCATCGTTACCTATGACGAAGAGTTGGAAGTAGCCTACACACCAATGGCAGTGACTTTGACGCTGGAAGATGAAATCGACATCAGCCGTGGGGATCTGCTTGTTCACAACGATAGCCAGCCTGCCTCAAGTGACCTGCTTACAGCCACGCTCGTGTGGATGAGCGACGACGCGATGGTGCCCGGCAAACAGTATGACTTCAAACATGCCAGCAAGACGCTTAACGGCTACATCCGTACGATTCACCACAAGACTGACGTGAACACTCTGGAGAAGTTGCCGGCAGCATCCCTTGCACTCAATGAAATCGCCCTGTGCGACATCAGCTTCAGCCAAGCCATCAGCTTTGACGCTTACAAACGCAATCGCGGCACTGGCGCCTTCATTGTCATTGATCGCCTGACCAACGTTACCGTCGGTGCCGGCATGATCGAGAGCAACAGCGAAAATGCTAATCGCCATGCGCAGAATCAGGGGCACGTAACACCGGAAGAACGCGCCGGTCGTTATGGCCAGCAACCTGTGACTGTCATGTTTGTTGGCTTGTCGGGCGCTGGTAAATCAACGCTAGCGCATGCTCTCGAACGCCGCTTGTTCGACATGGGTCGCGTCAGCACTATTCTGGACGGCAAGGCAATGCGACTGGGCATCAGCAAGGATCTTGCACACGATGCTGCAGGTCGTGCAGAAAACCTGCGCCGCAGTGCGCATATTGCGCGCTATCTGAATGAGTCGGGCTTGATCTGTTGTGCCGCATTTGTAGCGCCCACTGCAGAAGCACGTGCGCAGGCGGTAAGCATCATTGGCGCTGAAAATTGCATCGTGATCTATCTGAACACTCCGCTTGAAATCTGCAAGCAGCGTGACCCCAGCGGCCTGTATGCGGCGAGTTCCAATCTTCCGGGCGACTATGTGCCCGGGATTTCATTTCCGTATGAAGCACCGGCGGAAGCTGATTTGGTGATCTCTACGGACAAGCTCAATGTCAACGACTGCATTGCGCAAGTCATGGGCTTGTTGAAAGCAAGAAAGGTAATTTGATAATTGATGCTGGCTCACCAGCCAGCATCAATCCAAAAGAGGTGTTGCAGCGCAATTACTTGCAGAACGCGCGCAGGAAATCTTCGACGCCTTCGGTGCAATGCAGTTTGATTTCTTCTTCTGTCATCTTGCCGCGCACACCACATTCACGCTGCAGCATTGTTCTGTGCAGTACCAGCGACAAGAAGTAGCGGCTCAATTTGTCAATTGGATAATCTGACTCGGGTTTGTAGTATTCAAACAACTGGACCAAATTGCGGTAAGCAATGTCCGGACCCGCCAGATAGTAATGCGTTCCCACCTTGGAGCCATTGGCCGACATCTGGAAGACCAAGCGACGCAACGCCAGCGTGCGATCATTCGATACCACTCGCAAAGTCGCGTCCGCCACTTTGTACAAGGCTTCCTTCAGGCTTTCACCTTGATAGTTATTGGTGGTCTCGAGCATGCCGTTGCCATAGAACGACAGTTCCCGCTCAACCACGGCCATGAACAAGTCTTCCTTGCTACCGAAGTAACGGTAGATGGATTCCTTGGAAATGCCGGCATCACGCGCCATTACGTTGATGCTGGTGCCGTCAAAACCCTTGCTAAGGAAATTCTCGCTTGCAATGTCCAGCACTTCTTCACGTTTGTCCGCGCTGCGGGGTTTTAACTTGGCTACTTCTGCTGTCATCAGGTGAACTCTGAGGTAACTACTTGGATCAGGCCAAACCGGCCCATCGCTAAAAGTCGGGCATCTTAAGGTAAAAAATCGGCAAGTGTGAATGAATGCATGAAAAAGACTTGACGAAGTCAATCAAGATGCCTAATATTCACACCGTACCGTACGGTTCGGCAACAAAAAAGCCTTACCAGACGAAGTGATAGGGTATTTCGGTTCCTATCAAAGCCATCATTACTGAAGTTTGTAGTAGTTCTGATGGTTTTGATAGCAATCGCTAAAGACCCCTCTGAAAAGCCTCGGGAAAGCAGTTTAATTCCGGGGCTTTTTTTTTGCGTGGCGGCTCAGCTAGTCTGTGCCCTCCCTTTCAGGAGCCAGGCCATGTCCAATCACAATGCTGTATTACCCAGCACCGATCTCCCCACACCACCTTTTGCATCGGCCCGCGCCGATTCCACCAATGGCACACAACTCAGCACATTGAGCCGCAGAAGTCTGCTTGGTACTGCCAGCGTTGCACTGGGCGCTCTCAGCCTGGCGAAACCCGGCAAGCTGCTCGCGCAGCAGGTACCGACCGATGCAGAGCTTGATGCAAAATATTTTGCAGGCTTCGAAATCAAAAAGCTCACTGCCAACAACGCAACCATTCACACGGTGGTGGGGGGTAATGGACCGCCGGTGTTGCTGCTGCATGGTGCTCCGCTGTCTCATCTGTCGTGGGCCGAAGTTGCAGTCAATCTCGCGAAAGACTTCACCGTGGTATGCCCTGATTTGCGAGGCTACGGCTGGAGCAGCAAGCCAGATGGCGGCGAAAACCATATCAATTATTCAAAACGCACGATGGCCCAGGATCAGGTTGAAGTGATGCAGCAACTCGGCTTCAGCAATTTTGCGCTGGTGGGTCATGACCGGGGCGGCCGCGTTGCGCGTCGACTGACATTGGATAATCCCGACAAGGTGAAAAACCTCACCGTGCTGGACATCGTGCCGGCCCACTACCTCTACTCACATGTCACCCGCCAATTCGTCGACGCCTATTTCCACTGGTTCCTGTTCCTGCGGCCCGCGCCATTCCCTGAAAACATCATGGCCAGCACGGGGCAATACATCAGCGGTGGCCCTGGAGAGATCGGTGAAGCATTCTCCCGTGTATACAAAGATCCTGCTGCGATCCACGCAATGTGCGAGGACTATCGTGCATCAGCCGGCATGGATATCGGGATAGACGAGGCCGACATTGCCGCTGGCAAGAAGATCGAGTGCCCCCTGAACGTGTTGTGGGGTGATAACGCGGCAATGGGGCGTCAGTACGATGTGATGGGCATCTGGAAGATGGAAGCAACGAACGTGGAAGGCAAAGCCATGCCGGGCGGCCACAACTTCCTGATGGAGAATCCCGGACCTACCTACACCGAACTGAAACGTTTCCTGAGTTGAACCCAGGAAACGCCAGAACCATTTTCAGAAGCGATGTCCCACAGTGACGTACAAACTGCGGGGCTCGCCTACGAAATAGCGATCAACCCCAAAGCCAACGTCAGCTCGTTCGGCATAATCAGTATCAAGCAGGTTGGTGATATTCGCGCCGTAATACCACTGCTGGGAGAAGTCAGCCTGATACCGCAAGTTCACCAGCTCATGGCCGGGGTATTTGGACCTGTTTACTTCATCCGCATAGTACGAACCCATGTGTACCCACTCCAGTTCCAGATTGCGGTTGGCTGAGATTTCCCAACGCAACTGAGCGCTTCCCATTGCCCGCGGCGCGGTATCAATATCAAGACCGGCGAGTTGGTCGGTACCAGGATTCAAGGTTCCCTCATAGGTGTGCCGCGCATAGGTTGCAGCCACCGTCAGCGTCCACGCGTCGTTGAAATCGTAAGCGCCGTTCAGCTCCACGCCCCGGTGCTTGGTTTCAGCACCGCTGAGATTGATGCGATTGCTGTTCTGGATGATGACGTTCTCTTTCTCCATGTTAAACACGGCTGCGGCATAATTCAGATTGCCGACGACGCCACGCAAGCCCGCTTCAATGCTCTTGGCTTTTTCGGAGTCAAGATCCGCTACATTTTGCGTGCCTTGCAAGCGGTAGATTTCATTGGTATCCGGTGCGCGGAATGCCCGGGCGGCATTAATGTAAACCTGGGTACCGGCGTCGAAATCATGAATCCAACCCAGTTGCACAGAGCTGTTGTCATAATCATCTGAACGATCAGCCGGACGATTGAAGCGGCAACCGCCGTTGGTACATGCAACGCCGTTGTCCCTCGTGCGGCCAGTCAACATAAGGTTGTCATAGTCATATTCAAGCATCTCGTACCGGCCGCCCAGGCTGAGTTTGTCAGCTTCGGTCAGATCAAACTTCACTTGACCATAGGGCGATACCAGCTGGGCTTCCACTTCATAGTCGTAATGCTTGCCGACCGGGATTGTTGCTACGACAACAGCTGTGCCTACCGCCGGCGAACTCTGGGTTTCGCGCAAAAAGCCTTCAGTGGTTTCCATATCCACGCCAGTCTGCCAGGAAAGCCTGTCCGCGCTACCTGAGAACATACTCATCAGCCCAAACGACCGCTGACCGTTCTCTTCCAGGGGAAGGCCGGGCAAAAAGTGCTGCAGAAATACCATGTCAGTTTTGCGGTAATACGGCGTCAGTGTCAGGTTACCGATATCGGTTTCCCATTCCATCCGGCTGCTAAGGCGATACGAGCGCGCATCGCGAAATGACTCAGGATTAGGGTTGAATTTCTTTTGGTTATCATCCTTGTAGGCATCACGTCCCTGTATAAAGCCAGCAGTTTCCTGATTGAGGTTGGTGTAGTGGAAAGCATTGGTCATGCTGAAACCACCCACACCATAGCGATGTTGCAGACTCAATTTCTGCTGATCAAAACCTGAAGCATCCTTGTAACCGCCATCGCTGGTACCGTTGAAACTGGCCCGATAGCCATGTGAACCATTCGTTGCACTGGTAGTACCACGCACGCGGTTGTAGTCATGCGGTCCCGCTTCGTAGGCAACGCTGCTTTCACTTTCGGCACTAATGGGATCGCTGATTACATTGATTGCGCCGTGCAATGCATTGGCACCATAAAGGATGCTGCCGGGTCCACGAATTACTTCAACGGAACCTGCCTGCTCACTGTTGGATTCGAACATCTGGTTGACGTTGCAGAAGCCGACGGCACGCAACGGGATACCATCCTGGGCCATCTGGAAGGCGCCGCAACTACCAGCACCAGACAACACCGGCGAGCGAATGGCCGTCAGACTTTCCTGGCCATTGTTGCGGCTGATCCAGGTACCCGGCACACGAGCCAACGCTTCATTGATGTGGGTAGGGCGGATTTTGGCCAGATCATCGCGACCAACGGTAAAAATGCTGGCTGGCACGTCACGCAAGGAGGTTTGTTGACGATCCGCCGTCACAACAATGGATTCAAGCGTATTTTGTTGCGCGATTGCGGTGCCCGCCTGCGCGAGCAGGATGGAGATTCCAAGCAATTTAAGTCGCGGGATGGTCGAAAGCATTTTCATTAGTTCCTTTTGCAAGAGAAAATCAGCGGGCTGGGGTCAAATGCCCAGCCAAAGAAAGGCGCGTAAAGTAATGAGCGACCTTGGCTTTGGCAACCGGCGGCCATGATCAATGACCATGGCAATGGTTGCACTACGTAAAATCATTAGTCTCTTCTCATGGCACCCTATGTCCTATTTTCGTGAACAATTGGAAGGGCTGGCTTTCCAGCTGCAACATATCGCGCAAGTTAGCGAGCTCGCTCGCCACGACCTCTTCGCGCACGTGGATCAAGAGACCGTCGATGCGCTGCTGGAAACGGCCGCAGACTTTGCCGCCGAGCAGTTGCTGCCACTTGCCGCCAGCGGCGATCGCGAAGGCTGTCGACTCGAGGCGGGACGCGTAAAACTGCCGACTGGAACACCAGACGTTTTCAAGCAGTGGTGCGAGCTGGGCTTTCCTTCTCTCGGGTTACCGATGGAAATCGAGGGCCTCGGCCTCCCGTGCACAGTACAAAGCGCAGTGCAGGAAATTTGCGATGGCGCCAATCTGGCGTTCGGCATGATGAGTATCAATCTCCGCTGCGCAGCGCTGGCACTGTTGAAGAATGCGACACCGGCACAACAAGCACGATGGGTGGTGGGACTGGTGAGTGGCAGCATCGCCAGCACCATTGTGATCAGTGAGCCGCAGGCGGGTTCAGACGTTGGCCGCATTGCTACGACCGCCCATCTCCAGACCGATGGCAGTTATGCACTCACAGGTTCGAAAATCTGGATTTCCTACGGTGATCACGACCTCGCCGACGAAATCCTGCATCTCGTACTGGCCCGCATACCCGGCGGTGAAGCGGGTAGTCGCGGCCTGAGCCTGTTTGCTGTCCCGAGAACTGAATGCGTTCAAATCCTGCGGCTTGAGCACAAGATGGGACTGCATGCATCTCCTACCTGTGTTGTTGAATTCCAGCAAGCCAACGGTGAATTGATCGGCGAAGCCGGGCGCGGCCTGCAGGCGTTGTTTGTAATGATGAATGGCATGCGACTCGCCGTGGCGGTCCAAGGCGCAGCGGTGGCCAATGCAGCAAGCCTGCAGGCTATCGCCTATGCCAGTGAGCGCCCGCAAGGTGGCCACCCGCTCGCATCCCCCGTGAATATCATTAATCACGCCGATGTACAGCGCATGCTGTTGGAAATGACAGCGGAAAGTGAACTGATGCGTGCCTTGGCACTGCGCACTGCTGCGCTGCTCGACAAAGCTGCTGCTTTATCCGACAGCAATGAAGCTGAAAGTCAACGCTGCCTGCAACTAGCAGAATTGATCCTGCCGGTAGCAAAAACATACAACGCCGAAACCGCATTCACTGTCGCCAGCCAAGGCATCCAGGTGCTCGGCGGCTATGGCTATACCAGTGACTATCCAATGGAGCGCATGGCCCGCGATATTCGGGTTGCTTCGATCTATGAAGGAACCAGCGGCATTCAGTCGCTCGACTTTGTAAAACGTAAAGTGATGGCGGACAAGGCAACCAACTTGTTGATGTTGTTGCAGATGGCGAGTGACGACATTAACAGCGGCAACAGCCCGTATGGCGAGCACTGGCCTGCAGTACGTAGTTTACTGGAGCAAAGGGTAAAGAGTTTGGTGGCGTTACCAAAAGAACGACACGCTGAAGCTGAAGCAGGCGCTTATGCATTATTGCAACTGACGGCACTTGCCCTGCATTGCTGGAACGGACACACGTTGTTTGTTGCGGCTTCTGCTCAACATCCACACCAACAAAAACTGCGCGCCGCGCTTAGCCATTTTGCCGCCAGTGTCACTGCAAAAGCGGTACTCTGGTCAACGCGCAGTGCGCAGGAATTACCGGCATTTTCTTGGGCCAAATAGCATTTGATCTTGCCCAACCTATCCATTAAGTTACTGGCGCTGCTTTCAGAGTATCAGTTCTGCAATAACTAAAAATTCGTTATGGAGTCTGCCATGCAAGAATATCAATTGTTTATCGACAACGCGTACACGCCCTCTGCTTCCGGTGTTTACACCGACGACATGAACCCCGCCACCAACACCGTTTATGCCCGCGTCCAGAATGCCGGCAAGGCCGACGTTGAACGTGTATTGGCTTCTTCCGCCAAGGCGTTTGAAACCTGGAAAGATGTAGCCCCGAGCGTGCGCGAAAAAATGCTGATCAAGGCAGCCGCACTGATGGAAGAGCGTGCGAAAGAATTGCAGGAAGTACTGATCGACGAAGCCGGCTCCACAATGCTGAAAGCAGGCTACGAAACCCACCATACACCGAATTACTTGCGCTCGATGGCTGGCGAATGCCGTCGCGTGAAAGGTGAAACCTACCTTTCCGATTATCCTGGCGTGAAGTCCTACGCAATTCGCCGCCCTCTCGGCATTGTATTGTCGATTGCACCCTTCAACTTCCCGCTACTGCTCGGTATTCGCAAAATCGGTTTTGCACTTGCCGCTGGCAACACCGTTATCCTAAAGCCTTCCGAAATGACTCCTGTCATCGGCCTGAAACTGGGTGAGCTGTTCCGTGATGCAGGCTTCCCGCCTGGCGTGCTTAACGTTGTGCCTGCCGTTGGTGCCGAGCTGGGTGATGGCCTCATCACTGACAAACGCGTGCGCTTTGTAACCTTCACTGGTTCGAGCAAAGTGGGTTGGCAGGTTGGCGCCAAAGCAGCGGCGAACGGCAAGCGCTTTGCGCTGGAACTGGGCGGCAAGAACCCTATCATCGTCTTGAACGATGCCGATGTTGATTACGCTGTAAATACTGCTGCGTTCAGCAACTTCATGCACCAGGGCCAGATATGCATGACCGGTTCCCGCGTTATCGTTGAAGCAGGCATCTACGACCAGTTCTGCGAAAAATTCAAAGCCAAGGTGGCCGGCATCAAGTTTGGTAGCAACCCACGCGAACCGGGGTTGATCGTTGGACCGCTGATTCGCACGACACAAGGCCCATTCATCAAGGAACAGGTCGACAAAGCTGTTGCCCAGGGCGCTCGCCTGCTGACTGGTGGCAATTACTCCGGCAATGTTTTTGAACCCACCGTCGTCGCCGACATCACCCAGAGCATGAGCCTTTTCCGTACTGAGTGTTTTGGTCCGGTTGCTTCGGTAATCAAGGCGAATGACTACCTGCACGCCTTGGCATTGGCCAATGACTCCGACTACGGCCTGTCATCTGCCGTCATCACCAACGACCTGCAGAAAGCAATCATTCTGTCGGAAGGTCTCGAAGCAGGCGCCGTGCACATCAACGGCCCCAGCGTGCGTGACGAACCAGTTATCCCGTTCGGCGGCGTCAAGGACAGCGGTTTCGGCCGTGAGGGTGGTCACTTCTCGATTGATGAGCTGACCGAACTGAAGTGGATCACCATCCAGACTGGCCAGAACAAGTACCCGTTCTGATCAAACTGTTTGCATTACATTGGAACCAGCGCAACAAAAAGGGGCCCCAGGCCCCTTTTTGTTTTTTAGCGCTTTGTCTTGTCAGGCATCCGTCTTCTTCGTTGTCTGCATCGCAACAATGCCGGCAATCAGATTGTTAAAATCCTCCTGCTGCTTGCGTGGCAACTGGCGCAAATTGGTCACCAGCCTGAACTCTTCACCGGAAAGACTAAGTCCTGGTTTGGAGCTGTAGTCCTTGCCGTCTTCAGTAATGGCTCCATGCAGGGCGCGCATGGGCTGCTCATCGTCGAGCAACCAGGCTCGGCGTACTCCCAGCTTGCCCGCAACATGCGGAGCCCGCTCGGCATTTGGAAGCGACTCGCCACGCCGCCACTTTCTGACTGCCTGTCCTGACACTCCGAACAGCTCTCCCAGCTGGTTTTGCTTGTAATCAGCATAACCAGCTTCTTCGAGCGCCAGCTCCAGCCGCTCAGTAAATCCCTGATGAACGCTACGGGTCATGCCTTTGCTCAACCATCGGTTATCGGATGAGCAAATGTTGGTTCAAGCTTCTGTAACTATCAGTAAAACAAAGAAAAACTTTCGGTTACTTTCCTGTCAACCCTATGCCGCCTCAAAGCTTGAATACTTTCTCGGCCACGGTCTGGTAAAACTTCTTCTTCGAAGCCGCATCCATGTCCATGTTGTCCATATCAACGACTTCCTGTGGGGTGTACTGGTAAGGGTAGTCCATCGCATACATCACGCGGTCAACACCAATGACCTGTTGCGCGAACTTGATAGCGGGCTCCCAGGCCACGCCACTGTTCGTGATGTAGACGTTCTCTTTCAGATAGTCGCTGACCTTCTTCTTCAGCGGCTTCATGCTTTCGTAGCGATTCGCCCTGACGCCGGCTGCATGCATGTAATCCAGGCGGTACATCCAGTACGGCAACGCCTCACCCATGTGACCGACGATGATCTGCAATTTCGGAAAGCGATCAAATACGCCAGCGGTAATTACTCGCAGCAAGTGCATGCCCGTCTCAACGCCGAAACCAAAGATGGCGCCATCCAGACCAGCTTCCAGCATGGGACCGATCATGTTCTTCGGTGGTGTGTTGGGGTGAATATAGATCGGCAGATTCATGGATTCAGCGGCTTCAAAGATCGCCCAGAATTTCGGATCCGACAGATATTCGCCATGGGTGTGCGAATTGATGATGACACCCTTGCCGAACGTAGCACTGCGTTGCAGTTCTTTTGCGGCTTCTTCCGGCGCATGTGGAGCAATGGCGATCAAGCCGGAAAAGCGGGTTGGGTGTCTTTTTATCGCAGCAGCAAGAAAATCATTGGAATCACGCGCGACCGTTATCGCAGTCGCCTTGTCGAAGCACTGCACGCCTGGTGAGGTCAGCGACAGAATCTGGTGATCAATGCCCGCAGCATCCATATCAGCAATACGCATTGCGTCCATATCGGCCAGCTTCTCGCGAATGAAGGTCGGGCGTGCCGCTGTTGACGTTGCATAGAAGCCCCAGAGGCTGTCGAAACCGGGATCACCCAACGTGCCACTTTCATAAAGACTGCGATACAGCTTCAGCACCTCCGGTGGCGCGAAAGCCTCTTCGGTAGCGATGCGTTTGTAGTTGGGGTTAAGACCGATCACAGGCACTGTAGACATTGATTACTCCGGCAGATGAAGGAAAGAAAAAAGCTGTAAAGACATTGAGTTGACAACAATATTCGGAAAGCAAAGTGGCCGCATGATACGACAGCATCATTGCCGTGCAAGCGGCTGGAAACATTTTGCCCGTTGCAGGCTTTTGGAGGATCATAGCCGACCTTGAATTTCCCCCAGCTTTCCTTATTTCCCCAGGAGTTGACCCATGTCCGGCGCCCCTAACCTGTATCCCGAGCTGCAGCTCTTCATTGACGGGGAGTGGATTTCCAAGGGCAATCGCAAGAGCGAACCTGTCATTAATCCAACCACCGGCGAAATACTGGGTGAATTGCCGCATGCCACCACAGCAGACCTTGATCGCGCGCTGGCTGCTTCAGAAAGAGGCTTTCAAGTCTGGAAGAACATGCTGCCCGAGAAACGCGGCGAAATCCTTCGCAAGGCGGCTGAGTTGCTCAAGGAGCGCGGTGAGCAAGTGACTCGCGTAGCTTCAATGGAGTCCGGCAAGGTGCTCGCGCAATCACGCATCGAATTGCACATGGCCACTGAAGTGCTTGAGTGGTACGCCGAAGAAGGTCGCCGCACCTACGGTCGCATCCTGCCGCAGCGCCAACCCGGCACTCGCCTGCAAGTAATCAGGCAACCGGTAGGTCCCGTCGCTGCGTTCACCCCGTGGAATTTCCCGCAAGGTAATCCTGCCCGCAACTTGGGCGCTGCGCTCGGCGCAGGCTGTTCATGCGTTTTGAAAGCTGCCGAAGATACACCGGCTTCTGCCATCCTGATGGTGAAGGCCTTGCAGGAAGCAGGTGTGCCGGACGGTGTAGTGAACCTTGTATTCGGCGTCCCATCGGAAGTCTGCCCTTACATCCTGCGTTCCGGCGTCGTGCGCGCGCTGACCTTTACCGGTTCGATTCCAATCGGCAAGGAGCTGATGAAAATTTGCGCCGAAAAAATGATCCGGACAACGATGGAGCTCGGTGGTCACGGTCCCGTTTTGGTATTCGATGACGTCAATATCGATCAGGTGCTGGACATGTGCGTCACAGCGAAGTGCCGCAATGGTGGACAGGTGTGTGTGTCGCCGACCCGCTACTACATCCACGCGTCTGTTTACGACAAATTCGTCAGTGGTTATGTCGAACGCATCAACAAGGTCAAAGTGGGCAACCCGCTTGATGAAGCGAGCGGCATGGGCCCACTCATCCACGCACGCCGCCGCACAGCAGTCCACGAGCTGATCCAGGACGCCGTCAACAACCATGGCGCCAAACTACTCACTGGTGGAGAAGCGTTGCCAGGCCCCGGCTTTTTCTACAAACCCACCGTGCTGGCTGACATACCTAACAGCGCGCGCATCATGAATGAAGAACCCTTTGGCCCGGTGGCACTGTTGAATTCATTCACCGACTTCGACGCCGTCGTGCGCGAAGCCAACCGACTACCTTACGGCCTTGCCGCCTTTGCGTTTACCGAGAATGGCAAACGCCTCAAGCTGCTTGGCGAACAGTTGGAAGCCGGCATGCTTGGCCTTAACACCTTCATGATATCGGTGCCGGAGTCGCCATTCGGCGGCGTCAAGGAAAGTGGTCATGGCAGCGAAGAGGGCACTGAAGGCTTCGATGTGTGCCTGATCACCAAGTACATCGCGGAGATGTAAGACCATGCAATTCGTCGTGACTGCACTTGATTACACCGATGGCGGAGCGCTTGAGCGTCGCATGGCTCAACGCGAAGCGCATCTGACCGGGGTGAAGGATTTGATTGCCAAGGGTCACTTCATCAGCGGCGGCGCCATCCTGGATGACGGCGGCAAGATGATTGGCTCATCAATTCACATGGAGTTTCCGGATCGCGCGGCACTGGATGCAGTGTTGCAGAGCGATCCCTACATCAGCGGAAAGGTGTGGGAGCGTATTGAAGTACGTCAGGTCAGATTGGTGCCATTGGCAACGGCAAAAACTTCGTGAATTCCACCGTGTTGCAGGACGCTGTTATTTTTTGAAAACACCGTCGGCAGAAGATTCAGGTTTGCTGCTGACAAATGGGCTGTGATCAATGACAGCTTTCACCAGTTCTCCCTGCACATAGTGATGAATAATGTTGGCGATCAGCGACTGGGTGGGAATGCCTTCTGCCAACGCCAATTTCTGCAGCTCATTCAAATCCCTGCCAGACACGCGAACACTGATGCGATTGTCGCGACGCACCAGTTCATCCACGAGCTGAGTCCGCAGTTCTGACTTGTCATAAACAGGCAGAGGTTCGTACTGCCCACTTTCAATGCCAGGTAACAGCGTACGCCGCGTTAGCTGCAAAGGTGTCCCAGCCAACTGGTTTTGCAGTTTCTTCCGCAACTCGTCGTTGAGCTTGTCGGAGTCTGTCATGGGGTGCTCCGTTGGTCTCTCCAGTTAAAGTTCAATGCGAAGGCTTCTGGGCAGCGAACTGTTGCTGCTGTGCGGCCGACGCTTCATTTTGGTACAAGCGTTTCCACTCTTCATAGGGCATGCCGTATACACGTTCACGGGCGTCTTCATAAGACATCGTCTCGCCATGCTCTGCGGCCGCGGCCGCATACCACTTGGCCAGACAGTTGCGGCAGAAGCCCGCCAGATTCATCAGATCAATATTCTGTACGTCCTTGCGGCTGTCCAGATGGACCAACAAGCGACGGAACGCGGCCGCCTCCAGTTCGATATTGCTGACCTTGCTGCTGTTATCGCTACTCATATCGTATCCTGTTGTCATCTTAGGCATGCCCACGGCTCAGCCGCCAGCCAATTTGGCCTGAAATCCTTGCGCAACAAGCCAGGCCAGCAGTTTGTCCCGATTGTCGCCCTGAATCTCGATCACTCCATCTTTGACAGTACCACCGGTGCCGCACAGCTGCTTCATTTTCGTGGCTGTGGCCTTCAGCTCCGCCTCAGCCATGGGCAGCCCTTTGATCAAGGTAACACCCTTGCCGGCCCGCCCCTTGGTCTCGCGGGCAACACGAACAATGCCATCACCCTTGACCTCCTGCTTGCGTTTTTCCTTGCACTTGCAGCTCTCCAGCGGCTGGCGGCAATCGGGACACAGCCGGCCGGCGGCGGTGGAATATACGGGACGCGAATACTGTGACATGGGCATGAAATAGGCAGAGCGGATACTGCGGCATTATACTGCCCTCCCGATTTGACGGAATGTAACGTGCTGTTGGGGCCCAAATTTAAAGAAATCACCAGCACTGATATCAATAATGATGAAGAACCTGCTTACCTACATTGCCTGGCCCGCCCTCGCTGGCTTGAGTTTCGCCGCCGCCTTGTTGCTGGCACCGCGGCTCGCCAGCCATATACCTGCGCTGGCTCCCGCTTCAGAGACAGTTTCCACTTCCCAGCCAACCACCGTAATGCCTGTTATTTCGTTTAGCCCGGCAATCAAGAAAGCTGCTCCGGCGGTTGTCAGCATCAATTCCTTCAACCGGGGAGAGCGCACCACCATTCGCCGCCTGTCGCCAAACTCCCCTTTTCGCGTACCGGCGGAACCACTGCCTTACGAAAGCAACAGCTTGGGCTCCGGCGTCATCATTGACGGTGATGGCTACATCATTACCAGTTATCACGTGTTCTTCGGTGAGGATCCCAATACCAATACCTATGCGCGCGTGATTACGGTAACGCTGCATGACGGCCGCGAGATTGAAGGCAATCTCGTTGCCCTTGATGAAAAGAATGATCTTGCGCTGCTGAAGATCGATGCAGGCAATTTGCCTTACCTAAGGCTGAGCGACAGCAGCAAACTGGAAGTCGGCGACCTGGTACTTGCCATCGGCACGCCGCGCAATATCGGTCAATCAGTCAGCTCCGGCATCATCAGTGCGCTCTGGCGCCGTGATGACAGTTTCATCATACAAACTGACGCGGCGATCAACCCGGGCAACTCGGGCGGCGCCTTGATTGATGTGAACGGCGATCTGATTGGCATCAACTCCAGTATCGTTTCTGAATCTGGCGGATCGGAAGGCATTAGCTTCGCGATTGCAGCAGGCAAAGCCACGAGTCTGTTGAACGAATATCTTTCTACCAGTCCGAGCGGCTACCTCGGCGTAGATACCAACACACTTTCACTGGAACTGGGACGCGAGCATTACGACGCAGACGTGCAGGGCTTCGTCGTCAGTGAAGTCGTCCCCAATGGCCCGGCAGACAAGGCCGGCATTCGACAGGGCGACGTCATCACGGGGATCGACAACGAAAAAATCCTGATCAGCGACCCCAAGAATCGCACGGAAGCCAATCGCGCCATTGCCATGATAAGCAGTCTGCCAGCGGGCAAAATGGTGGTGTTGGAAGTGTTCCGCGAAGGAAATCTGCTGCAGCTCCCGACGGTACTGGGAGTTGGTCGCCCCAATTTTTCCGGCATTGAACGCATAGATGAGCAGTCAGTGGACGCTGCTGCTCCGGACACTGCGACGACTACGCAGCAGTAGGCCTCAACGCCTACTCAGGCCTTCCAGTTCTTGTCCCGCAACTCCGCCGAGCGCGCATGCGCCGTCAGACTCTCTGCATGCGCCAATACTGAAGTCGGTCGCGCGAGCTGCACAGCAGTGGCTTCGTTGCAGTAGATGACAGATGAGCGCTTCTGGAAATCGTACACGCCAAGCGCCGAGGAAAAACGTGCCGTGCCTGAAGTGGGCAGCACGTGGCTCGGACCCGCACAGTAATCACCGAGCGCTTCCGACGTGTGACGCCCCATGAAAATGGCACCGGCGTGACGAATGTGTGGCAGCAAGGCTTCGGGATCTGCCACCGACAACTCGACGTGCTCAGGCGCAACCAGATTGCAAACCTCTGCCGCTTCGGCGAGGTCCTTTACCTTGATGAACATGCCACGTCGGCTGAGTGACGCCTCGATAATGGCGCGTCGTTCCATACCCGGCAGCAGACGGTCAATGCTCGCTTGCACCTGTACGAGGAAATCAGCGTCCGCGCTCACGAGAATCGATTGGGCATCTTCATCATGTTCGGCCTGCGAAAACAGGTCCATCGCAATCCAGTCGGGGTTGGTTTGACCATCACAGATGACCAGGATTTCTGACGGGCCCGCCACCATGTCGATGCCGACCTGGCCGAATACTGTACGTTTGGCCGTGGCTACGTAGATATTGCCGGGACCA
>JAZKEH010000201.1:0-2808 GCA_040387155.1 Pseudomonadota bacterium
GGTGCACCTCTCCCACTACGCGATCTGCTTCATCGTTGGACTGGACTGCACCGGGATAACCTGCGACTTCGTAGAGCACGCCGCACATTGAACCCATGCGATGCAGTTCACAATGTTGCGCAAGCAGATGCGACATCAGCGTGGCGGTATCCTTGCGCAAGGTGCCATAGACAAAAATGAATTCCGGCTTGTTCTTCATTCGCAGCACCATGGGTTGGAAGCGAATGCCGTTTTCCTGTTTCACATCGCCAACGGCGACAAAGCCGAAGCGTTGATACACAGCCAGAGCTCCGAGCGCAGAGTTCACCGTATACAACCCTTGATTGCCGGTTTGTCTGGCTTGATTGCTTGCCATGCCCCACAGGCGCGTAGCCAGGCCTTGGCGCTGGTGATGAGGCGCAACAAAGAGCGCGGTGAGGTGACTGCTGTCACGAATTGCGATAACGCCGGCCAACTCGCTGCCGCTCATCGCGACAACATAGCGATAACGCGGATTGGCAATGTAGCTGGCAATGGCCGTTGGGGACATTGACTGCCAGAACACTTCCGCGCCGGTGCCGTCGGCATTGACGAGAGAGTCATTGGCGAGACTGCGAATCAGAGCGCTGATCGGTGCAGCATCTGCGGAATTGGCAGCGCGAAAGATCATGGCATCCGGGTTGTTACTTTCGCAGCTCTGCAACCAATTCGTTGAGTTCGCCGATGGCATCGGTATCGCCGGCAGCGAATGCTTCACGCAGCGCTTTTTCCAGCTCTTCGCGCGCTTCGTCAATGCTGCCGTCTTCAATCAGACATTCGGCCAGGCTTTGACGTTTCGTGTGGGTGGGCTCATCGGGGAAGGCCGCACATTGTTCCAGCGCCAGGCGATACAGATCGATGGAATCGCCAAGATCGTCGGTGAAATCGGCAAGCGTTTCAGTCAGAAAGGGATCCGACATTCCTGCCGCTTCACGACTGCGAAACAGCGCGATGAGTTTCGCTAACGCCTCATCGGCTGCTTCCTCATCAACGTTGTACTCGGCATCAGGCTGGGCGATGGCGGTCGCGAGGTCCATGACCTCGTCGTAAAGTGCTTGTGGTACCTGGCGTGTCAAAATAGTTACTCCCATGCCGGGCCATCCCTTCAATCGCAAAATCTCGCGATGTAACGAAGACTGTCACGGCAATGTTGGTTGATCGTGTTTGCAGTCTACCTTGATGCAGCCTCGATTCCTCCAAAAAACAAAACCCCCGCCGTTACCGGCAGGGGTCTTTTTACTGCACGCGCCGGAGTAACCGGCGAGATGATGCTTAGTGCTTGAGTTTTTCAACTGCAGCCAGTGACTGCAACACGTTGTCTTCCGGCGATACACCCTGGCCGCCTACAGTAGTGACCACTTTGCCGTCGGTGCCGACGATGAAGGTGGTGCGTTCAGCAAAGCCGTGGCCAATTTCAACACCGCGGGTATCGGTGGCGCCTGCGCGACCATCACGTACGGAGATGGCGTAGGACTTGGCAATCGAGCCATCAGCATCGGAAGCGACGGCCAGTTTGCCTGCGCAGTAGGCTGGGTCAGCGGAGAAGTCGTTCAGACGTTCAATGCTGTCGAGCGACACGCCAACAACGGAGGCGCCAGCAGCAACGAATTTATCCATGTTCTCGGCAAAGGCATGTGCCTGTGCGTTGCAGCCCTGGGTGTAAGCGGACGGATAGAAGTAAACAACCGTTGGGCCCTTGGCCAGCGAGTCTTTCAGCGAGTAGGTGAATTCTTTGCCAGCCAGTGAGGCCGGAGCAGTGAAATCAGGAGCCGCAGTGCCAGCTTCAAGCGCTGCGAAAGCCGGCAGGGCGATAACGCCAGCGATAAGGGTGGAAAGGAGCAGTTTTTTCATGGTCGAGTCCTCACATTGTTAATGGAACTATTTATAAAGCAATTTATGGAACCAGCTTGTCGAATCGGGAATTCATAATTTAAAGGCCGTGGCATGATAGGCCACGATCCCCCGCCTTCACAATGACCGGGGTCGGCGGAAAATCTGACAGGCTTTATTTCGCCTGTTTAGGTTCGGTAAAGCAAAACGGTTTTGACTTGTTCTTACCCGGAAAATAAGCTGCAACTCCCTGAATACGTTACCGGAAGTACCTCAATGAATCTGCGCCCTCTCGTCCTTGTTCTGTCCACTTTTGTGGCCACTTTGTTGTTGCAGGCTTGCGGCCAGCAGGAAGGCAAGCCAGT
Organism: Pseudomonadota bacterium; assembly: GCA_040387155.1. Lineage (GTDB taxonomy): Bacteria > Pseudomonadota > Gammaproteobacteria > Pseudomonadales > Pseudohongiellaceae > CAILUG01. Next base: position 2,214 of record JAZKEH010000201.1, read on the forward strand.
GGCCGACGCTGCGCCTGCCGCCGCTACGGTAACAGTCGCCGCCAGTGAACCGTTGAATGCAGAACCCTCTGCAGCGGGTGCTGCTGCCACCTATCAGGATTTGAAAGGCAATCCGGTAGAGATTGCGGATTACGCTGGCAAGAAAGTATTCGTGAACTATTGGGCCACCTGGTGTGCGCCGTGCATCCAGGAAATTCCGTCAATCAATCGCGCAGCTGACGCATTGGCCAGTGAGAATGTTGTGTTTCTGTTGGCGTCGGATGAGAAGCTGGACAAGATCAATGACTTTCTTCTCGATCGCGGGTTTACCGGTAACTTTGTGAAGTTCAACAGCTACGTGGGGGCGTTGGGGATTGATGTGATGCCGACGTCGGTGCTGTATGACGAGCAGGGGGTGCAGGTGAAGAGTTGGACGGGGCCGTATGAGTGGGATAGTGCGGAGATGTTGGCGCAGATTCGGAATCCGCAGTAAATCGTTTGTCACTGATTTGAGTAATGAGCACTGAGCACGGCCCGAGGCGGCGACAGGCTTCTGGGGCACGCACAAGTACGTCCATGTAGCTCTCTCAGGCCATCCATGGCCTTCGAGGTCCCC
>JAZKEH010000202.1:0-2717 GCA_040387155.1 Pseudomonadota bacterium
TTGGCGGACTCTGGCTGGTTCTCAAACTGACGCACCATTGGCGTGTTGACGAACAAAGGCATGATGTCCATCACGCGGATGCCGTGACGATCCCATTCCACATTGAGGGATTCAGTCAGGCCACGGATTGCAAATTTAGTGGAGGAATAGACCGTCAGTTTCGGTGCGCCATAAATTGCAGAGGCGGAGCACATGCTGATGACGCGGGCATCCGGAGTGCGGATCAAATAAGGCAGCGCCAGATAAAAGCCATTGATCACGCCATTGAGATTCACTTCAATCGTGCGGTGATGACGGGCTAATGGGATGTTTTCAAAATCATCAACCGAGGCAATGCCCGCGTTGTTGAACAGCACATTGAGCTGGAAGCCCGATGCATTCCAAAACGCCTCAAGTGCAGTTTTATAAGTCTCAACGTCGGTGGTATCGAGTTTGCCGATGATGCAGTTGTCGGCACCAAAGCGCTCCTGCAGAACACGCAGACCTGCCTCATCAACGTCATACAGGCCCAGAAACCAGCCTCTGGCGGCAAATAGTTCAGCAGTGGCACGGCCAATACCGGCAGCCGCGCCGGTAATAAAAATAGTCGGTCGGGTCATGATTCTTTATAGATTGAATTGCTTGGGCTTAATCTATCATGTGATAGCGTTCCACATCTGCACAAAAAACTAGGAAATCGACATGTCTACCCACTCCCCCGGTTTCATGGCTCTGATCAACGATGCCAAGACCCGCATCCAAGAAATCCACGCCAATGAAATACCGAAGCTACTGACCGATAACGCTCAGGCCAAGCTGATCGATACCCGCGAAGAAAGTGAATATGCCGCCGGGCACGTCACCGGTGCGGAATGGATGGGTAAAGGCATCATTGAACGTGACATCGAAGCCAAGTACCCCAACAGAAATGAGCCCCTGTATCTGTATTGCGGCGGTGGTTTTCGTTCAGCCATTGCTGCGGACAATCTACAGAAAATGGGCTACACCAATGTTTGGTCCATTGATGGCGGCTGGCGCGTGCTCAAAGACCTGCTGCCTACAAGCAAGTAATTAGACAGTTTTTAAGGAGAATCACCGTGTCCAGAAAATTGCTGGTCCCCATGCTCGCCTCACTACTGAGCCTTATCGCCATGCCTGCTCTTGCCGCTCCTGTCAGCAAAGCCATCAGCTATGAAATTGGCGATCAGAAATTTGAAGGCCGTTTGGTTTATGACAACGCCTCCAAAAAGTTGCGCCCCGGTTTGCTCATGTCGCCAAACTGGATGGGGCCCACTGAAGCTGCGTTCAAACAAGCGCAAGCAATCGCGGGTAAGGACTACGTGATCTTCGTCGCTGATATGTACGGCGCGGGAGCTCGTCCCAAGAACAGCGAAGAAGCAGGCACAGCATCCAAACTTCTCTATGGAGACGCCGTCACCATGCGCGCACGCATTGAGAAAGCGCTGGAAGTTCTCAAGGCACAAGCCGGCAAGGCACCGATTGATCTCAAGCGCATCGGCGCCATTGGCTTTTGCTTTGGCGGCACCAACGTTTTGGAACTCGCACGCAGCGGCAATGACATCGCAGGCGTTGTCAGCTTCCACGGCGGATTGAGTCCAGCTGCAGGTGCAGCATCGAAACCGATTACAGCAAAAGTCCTCGCGCTACATGGCGCTGACGATCCCTTTGTCCCAGCCGATCAGGTCGCCGCGTTTGAACAAGAGATGCGCGATGCGAAAGTCGATTGGGAGTTGGTGAAATTTGGCGGCGCAGTGCATTCCTTCAGCGATCCGGATGCACATATGGTTGGCAAAGCGGATTACAACCCGGTTGTTGCCCAGCGTGCATTTCGCTTGATGAATGATTTCTTCAAAGAACTCTTCGCCAAGAAGTAAAAGTAGCTCCAACAAAAAGCCCCAGCAGATTTGCTGGGGCTTTTTTATTTATTGATGAGGAATGACTAACCGCCTAACAGCGTCCCTTCGAGCAAAGGACCCACCAGCGGCAGTCCACTGATGATTCCCGGTGTGAGCGGCAAACCCGGCAGGTTGCCACCGACACCCGCAGGCGCACCAAAAATGCCGCCAACCAAGGGACCAACAACAGGTACGGGGCTCACGACGCCACTGACTAGGCCAATCACATTAGCGACCGTTGGACCCACCACCGGCAAACTGACTACCAAACCAGTGAGCGGACTGATCGACGGCAAACCTGGCAGGCCACCACCGGCACTAACAGGTGCACCCAAAACGCCACCCAATATCGGGCCAGCAACAGGCACAACGCTGACCGCACCGCCAACCACGCTGACCACATCCGCAACCGTTGGCCCCAGCACAGGCAGGCTGCCCAGCAAGGCGGTAACAGGGCTGATCACCGACGGTGCATTTGCAGCCTGAGCGGTAGGCGCCACAGCGAGGAACAACAGGGTGGCTGCAGCAAACGACTTACGATTCATGATCAGCTTTCCTTTTCTGATGAAGTAAAAATTGGGCCGTGCAATTTGTGCTCGGCATAGTCGAGCGTATTCACTGAGTACATCATTTCCAAGCAGCGGGTATGGATTGAAGTTGTAGGTTTCTGGCTATTTGTGGGCTTTGATGGCTGCGGCCTGTTGTTCTTTGAGAGCGCTTTTATGGCTACTGCCTGCTCTGATTGAGGTGACGTTTTTCGCGCTGAAGCGCGAGTTACTTTTCTTTGCGTGCCCAAAGAAAATGTAACCAAAAGAAAGGGCA
>JAZKEH010000203.1:0-6828 GCA_040387155.1 Pseudomonadota bacterium
ATGCCGGCATGAAGGACAAGCAGGGCATCACGCGTCAGTGGTTCAGCGTTCACAACGGGCTGAAGCAGCCAGTACGTGAGTTGGGTGAACTGCCGCCAGGTGTTCGTGTGTTGCAACGTCTGCGCAATCAGCGCAAGTTGCAGCGCGGTTCGCATAGCGGCAATTGTTTCCGGATTCGACTGCGCTCCTGCAGCGTATTGGTTGGCAGTGAAAACTGGCAGCAGCGCGTGCAGCAGATCGCGGCAGTTGGAGTTCCCAATTATTTCGGTCCACAACGCTTCGGTCGCCAGGGTGACAACGTGCAACAGGTAGCGAACTGGTTTGCTGATGAATCCAGGGCGCCGCGTTCGCGCAACCAGCGCAGTCTGTTGTTGTCGTCGGCACGCAGTTTCATATTCAACGCTGTGTTGTCTGAGCGGGTGGCGCAACAATCGTGGAATCGCGCCTTGCCCGGTGAAGAACTGGCACTCAGCGGTTCCACCAGAACATTCGCTGGCACTACGGCAACTGCAGCGGAATTACAGCAGCGGCTGGACGAATTCGATATCCATCCCACCGGCCCCCTGTGGGGCAAGGGTGCCAACAAAACCAGTGCGCAGGTGGCGGAGTTGGAAGCCGGCATCGCCGCCCGTTATCCGCAGCTGACGGAAGGCTTGCACCGGCATGGGCTCAGCCAGGAACGACGGCCCTTGCGTTTACAGGTCTGCGACCTGCAAAGTGAGCTGGAGACCGATGTGCTCAATCTGCATTTCCGGCTTGCCCGTGGCGCCTATGCCACTGCTGTTTTGCGCGAACTTGTTAATACGGAGTTGTCATGACCTTGTTGCTGTCCAACGATGATGGAATTCACGCACCAGGCCTGCAGGCCTTGGTTGCTGTGCTACAGGCACAGCAGCTGCCGCTGCAGGTAGTGGCGCCTGATCGTGATCGCTCGGGTGTCAGCAACTGCCTGACGCTGGATCGTCCGTTGCAGGCTACCCGCGTCGATGCCTGGCGCATCGCGGTCGATGGCACTCCGACTGATTGCATCCATCTGGGCACCGCTGGCTTGTTCATGGCCGAACCGGAGCGCGTCATTTCAGGCATCAATTTTGGCGCCAATCTGGGTGACGACGTGCTGTATTCCGGTACTGTCGCGGCAGCGATGGAAGGGCGCTTCCTTGCCAAACCGGCAATGGCGGTGTCGCTCGTTGTCACCGATTACGGACAGGCCACGGTAGAACGATTCCAAACTGCTGCTGCGATTACCGCGTGGTTGTTGGGATACATCGACAGTTTGCCGCTACCGCCACGCACCGTACTCAATGTGAATATTCCGGATTTGCCACGGGAAGCCATCAAGGGCATCCGGTTGACGACCTTGGGTCAACGCCTCAAAGGTGAAAACCCGATAGCTACCCTGAACCCGCGCGGCAAGACGTTGTACTGGATAGGGCGTGCCGGTGGCCCGGTAGCACGTGAGTCCGGCTCAGATTTCCATGCGGTCGAAGATGGTTACGTCTCTGTGACCCCTATCCATGCCGACATGGCCAGCCAGGAAGCTTTGCAGGCCAGTGCAGGCGCCTTTGCCACCCTCAGTGCTGCCTTCGGCACTGCACTGCAATGAATACGCGCGACCGCCAGGGCATAGGCATGACCTCGCAGCGTACCCGCGAGCGCATGGTGCAGCGCCTGGGCGATCTCGGTATTTCCAATCTGAGGGTGCTGGAGGCGATGCTGCATGTGCCGCGGCATCTCTTCGTCGATGAGGCCTTTGCCCAGCGCGCCTATGAGGACGCGGCCTTGCCCATCGCGTTCAACCAGACCATCTCACAACCCTTCATCGTTGCCCGCATGACGGAGATCCTGATGCGGGGCTTGTCAGACAATCCGAAGGTGCTGGAGATCGGCACTGGCTGTGGCTATCAAACCGCGATCCTGGCCCGCCTGGTCAAGCATGTGTACAGCATTGAGCGCATAGCACCCTTGCTGGAGAAAACCCGCCTGCGGCTCAGTGAGCTCGGTATCGCCAACCTGACCCTCAAATGCGCCGATGGTAGCTTTGGCTGGTCCCAGCATGCGCCATTTGACGGCATTATCATCACAGCCGCCGCCCCTCAGTTGCCTGCGGCGTTGGCCAAGCAACTGGCCGAGGGCGGGACCTTGGTGGTGCCGGAGGGCCAGAACCAACAGGTACTGCGGGTATATCGCAAGATCGGCAATGAATTGCAGGTGGAAAACCTCGATCCGGTACGCTTTGTACCGTTGTTGGGGGGCGTTGAACGCTGAGTGGGAGGAAAGGCTGGCTGCTTTGGCTCAAATCGGCCAAATATGACGCCAAATCAAGCAGTTCCGCCCTCTGTTCAGCAAATAGTTTTTGACAGTAAATGGGCATCTCACTATCATGCGCGCCCATGTCGTCCGGCCCTCTTCCAGAACGTGTTGATGTAGCAAGATTGTTTGCACGGAATGGACGTATAGCCGCAGATTTGCCCTTGCAACGCCTTTCCCGGCTGGTTCCCTATCTGGCAGACCCTGAAGGTCATGCCGAGGTAACGCTGCATTTTGGTCTGGATGCCGAAGATCGTCGATTGTTGAGCGGTTCGGTAACAGCGGAATTGCACCTGACCTGTCAGCGCTGTTTGCGCAGCCTGAATTGGCCGGTGAGTAGCGAATTGGCCATGTTGGTGTTTGATACCCGCGAGCAGCTCGACAAGCTGTTGCGATTGCAAGGTATCAGCGACATGGAGCACGATGTACTGGTGCTGGACGAAGTGAAGGGTGAAGTGGTCGGTGACTTGGCTGGTGCTCCGAAAGAAGGGGGTGGCGCGAAATCGGCTACTGCCTTCGAGCAGGAACTCGACATACAGGCCTTGATTGAAGACGAGCTGATTTTGAGCTTGCCCCTGGTCCCCTTGCACGAGGATGCCAGTTGCAGTCAGGAATGGAACAGTCTGAAAGCCCGCACTGAAGCGGAAGAGGTACAGGCACCGCCGAAGCCCAGTCCTTTCGCAGTACTGGCGCAGTTGAAGAAGGGCGGCAAGCCGGAGTAAGTAAGCCACGCCCACAGGAATTGAGTTAGAAGTTGCTTTAAATAGATATTTTATATAGTTGTTTTAAAAGAATTTTTTGAATAATTTGCAGGAACAGGAGCGCAAGCAATGGCCGTACAACAAAACCGCAAGACCCGATCCAAGCGCGACATGCGCAGATCCCATGACGCACTTACGGCGTCTACCGTAAGCACCGACAGCGAGACTGGCGAACGTCATCGTCGTCACCACATGACTGCCGATGGTTTTTACAAAGGCCGTCAGATCGTTCAAGTCAACAAAGACTGAGAAAGGTCGTTGTGTCCTGCTTTTGGCAGCGACACAACCTGTAAAAAAACAGCTCCCATGAGCTGTTTTTTTTCATGTACGGCACCCAGAGCCATTGGCGAATGATTTGCGCAGTTCATGGCACAAATGCTTCGAGCGCCGCAGGCGCCAGTGCCAGCGAAATCCCACTTACCAAGTACCACTAACGCAATGTCGACAATATCCGCCGATAGATTTGGCATGGTATTCCCCGGTCAGAATTCGCAGCATGTCGGCATGCTGGGTGAACTGGCCACCGGTTTTGACAGCGTTCAAGCCACCTTCGGCGAAGCGTCTGCAGTGCTTGGTTATGACCTCTGGCAAGTTGCCCAGACGGGTCCCGCCGAGCAACAGTCCCTCACCCATATCACCCAGCCGCTGATGCTGACCGGCTCAGTCGCCATTTGGCGTGTCTGGCAGCAGCAGGGTGGCCGTCAGCCGGCTTTGCTGGCGGGTCATAGCCTCGGTGAATACTCAGCCCTCGTGTGTGCCGGTGCCCTGGACTTTGTAACCGCCGTGGACCTGGTGCGCCAGCGCGGGGAGTTGATGCAAAACGCGGTACCGGTAGGGATCGGTTCAATGGCTGCCGTATTGGGCCTGGAAGATGCCGAAGTGGTCAGGTGCTGCACTGAAGCGAGTAATGAAAACGGACTCGTAGTCGCCGCCAATTTCAATTCGCCCGGCCAATTGGTAATTGCCGGTCACGTTGCCGCTGTTGAGCGTGCCGTGGCGTTGTGCAAAGAGGCGGGTGCCAAACGCGTATTGCCGCTGTCGACCAGCGCGCCGTTCCATTCGCCCTTGATGGCACCCGCGGCAGAGAAATTTGCAGACGTTATAGCCAAGGTGGCGATCAAGGCTCCGCAAATTCCGGTTATCCAGAACTTCGGCCTGCAAGCCAGCAGCGATCCTTCGGCAATTCGCAACAATCTTGTCGCCCAGATCGCTAATCCGGTGCCTTGGGTTGCCACGATGAATCTTTTCGTCGAACAGAATGTCTTACAGTTGTTGGAAATCGGTCCAGGCAAGGTGCTGACCGGTCTCAACAAACGCATCAATGCCACCCTGGAAACCAGTGCCGTCAATGATTCCGCCAGCCTCACCCAGGCGCTGGCGCACCTGGCAGCACGTGGTTAACTGACCGCATACGGAAGTTATCAATGAGCATAGAGAGCAAAATTGCAGTGGTCAGTGGCGCCAGCCGTGGTATCGGCAAGGCTATCGCGCTGGAACTGGGCAAACGCGGAGCCACTGTCATTGGTACGGCAACCAGCGAAGCCGGCGCCACGCAGATTTCTGCCTATTTGCAGGAAGCGGGGATCAAGGGCCAGGGCCTTGTGCTCGATGCCGGCTCCGATGCTTCCACTGAGGCCTTTGCCAAACAGGTACAGGATCAATTTGGCACTGTCGAAATCCTCGTCAACAATGCCGGTATTACCCGCGACAACCTGATGCTCCGCATGAAGGAAGACGAGTGGGATGCCGTCATCAACACCAATCTCACGTCCGTTTTCCGCCTCACCCGCAGCTTCCTGCGTGGCATGACCAAGGCGCGCTGGGGCCGCATTGTCAGCATCAGTTCCGTTGTCGGTTCCAGCGGCAACGCCGGCCAGGCCAACTACGCCGCTGCAAAGGCTGGAATGGAAGGATTTTCGCGTGCGCTGGCAATGGAAATTGGCTCACGTAACATTACTGTGAACTGCGTAGCCCCCGGTTTCATTGACACTGACATGACGCGCAATCTGCCTGCTGAGCACGCAGATGCACTGAAGAGCAAGATACCGCTGGGCCGTTATGGTCAGCCGGAAGAAATAGCATCCGTGGTAGGCTTCCTCGCTTCGGCAGAGGCTGGTTACATCACGGGTGAAACCATCCATGCCAACGGCGGAATGTATATGGCATAATCGCCGGCATTGCGCAGGGCCTGGACTTTTCAGTCATACCTCTGAATAACGATATACGACCAAGACACACGACCAAGATACAACCCATCAACCAACCCGCATTAATTTGCCTACGTATCAGGAGCTTGAAGCAATATGAGTAGCGTTGAAGAACGAGTCCGTAAAATTGTCGCTGAACAACTTGGTGTCAAAGAAGAAGAAGTAAAAAATGAAGCGGCCTTCGTTGAAGATCTGGGCGCCGACTCCCTTGATACCGTCGAACTGGTAATGGCGCTGGAAGAAGAATTCGAAACCGAAATTCCCGATGAAGAAGCTGAGAAGATCACCACCGTTCAGCTGGCCATCGACTACATCAACAAGCACCTCTGATTTTGCGGCCAGTACGCTGGCCAGTCCTAACCACATCCATCGGATGCTGCGTTAATCAGACACGCATTGAAAAGCTGCTCCGGACTCCTGGAGCGGCTTTTTTTCATGATGGAGTTCAGAGAGTTCTACGGGCGAATGGCGCAGTCATGAAATAGCTGCTTCGAACGCCGCAGGCGCTCATGAAGTCCCTTCATGAATTGCCGCGAATGCCGCGGCTTCATGGTTCAATGAATTCTTCTTTTGATTGGCAAGGAGTGAGTAGTGTCGCGTAGAAGAGTGGTGGTCACCGGCATCGGGGCCCTTACCTGTCTTGGCAACAACGTCGCCGATACCTGGGCTGGCGTATGCGAAGGCAAGAGTGGCATTGCGCCGCTGACGCACTTCGACGTCTCTGCTTTCACGACCCGCTTCGGCGGTTCGATTCGCAATTTCGACATCACTGAATACATCCCGCTGAAAGAAGCGCGTCGCATGGACCAGTTCCTGCACTACGGCATTGCTGCCGGCATACAGGCGGTACGCGATGCCGGTCTTGATCAGGCGGGTTACGATCCACTGCGGGTTGCCGTCATTGCCGGTTCCGGTATCGGTGGCATTACAACGATCGAAGACAACGTCCATCTGGTCGACACCAGTGGTCCGCGCAAGATCTCACCGTTCTTTGTGCCCAGTGCAATCATCAACATGATTGCCGGCTCGTTGTCGATCCAGTTCAACTTTCAGGGTCCCAACTTTTCGATCACGACTGCCTGTACAACTGGCACCCATAACATTGGTGTAGCCGCGCGGCTTATCGCCTATGGCGATGCCGATGCAGCGCTGGCCGGCAGTTCGGAGATGGCATCTTCACCTGTTGGACTGGGTGGCTTCTGTGCAGCCCGCGCCTTGTCTACCCGCAACGATGATCCTGTTGCCGCCAGCCGTCCGTGGGACGCTGATCGCGACGGCTTCGTGCTCAGCGACGGTGCCGGCATGCTGGTGCTGGAAGAATATGAGTCAGCGAAAAAGCGCGGCGCCAACATCTATGCCGAGCTCGTCGGTTTCGGCATGAGCGGCGATGCGTTTCATATCACCTCACCGGCAGAAGGTGGCAGGGGTGCGGCTGCCTGCATGCAGAATGCCTTGCGTGATGCGAAGCTCAATCCGGAAGATGTGCAATACATCAATGCGCACGGCACCTCCACATTGGCGGGTGACCTTGCTGAAACGCAGGCCATTCA
>JAZKEH010000204.1:0-1690 GCA_040387155.1 Pseudomonadota bacterium
CCGGCACGCCGTAAATCCATCCCTGGAGGCTTCCCCTCAGCCATCCATGGCTTCGAGTCGCCTGAAACCTATGCCGCCGCTGCTGACTCGCAAGTGTGGAGTTGGCTGCAGGACGTCTCAGTGAAACGCTAATGCAATTCATCCCGGAAAGAAATTTCAGCCGCCCGCCCACGCACAACACGTGGCCCGCATCTTTGCGTCTTGAATTCGAGCGGACGCCACGTGGCACACGACTGATGCGAAAGAAGCAAGAAGGTCCGCTTTACGTGCAGAGACCTTTCTATCCGGAAGGACCAGAACTTGCCCATGTGTACTTGCTGCATCCGCCGGGGGGACTGGTATCGGGAGACACGCTGCACACGACATTGAAGGTTGGCGAGCAGGCACAGGTTCTCTGCACGACTCCCGGCGCTGGAAGGCTCTATCGGGCACGGCAGGATCGGCGCTCACAGCAGCAGATCAATACATTGGAATTGGCGGCTGACAGCACGCTGGAGTGGTTGCCGCAGGAAAGCATTGTGTTTGAAGGTGCGCACGCGAAGTTGCATACCACAGTGGACCTCGCCGATTCAGCGCGCTTTATCGGCTGGGAGATTACTGCGTTGGGTTTACCGGCTTCGAATGCCTTGCTGACCAGTGGCTCGTTGATACAACGGCTTGAGATCAACCGGCACCAACGACCGCTGTTGCGCGAGCAACTGGTATTGAACGATCAGACGCGTGAGTTGGCGATGGCGCAGATTGGGTTGCAGGCGTTTACGGTCAGTGGTCTTTTTGTTTGTGGGCCATTTACCAAAGAGCAATTGCAGTCGCTGGCGTTCGACAGTTTGCAGGCCGTGCGCGCCGAGGCTGAGCGCCCCGCCCTGTGCGGCATCACCCGCCTCGGCCAGTTCATCGTTGGCCGCTATCTCGGCAGTTGCGCCCAACAGGCGCGGATGCTCTTCACGAATTACTGGCAGCAGCTGCGTCCACTGCTGCTGAACCGACCGGCGTGTGCGCCGGCGATCTGGGCGACCTGAACGGAAGGACCGTATGGAATTGCTACCGCGAGAAAAAGACAAACTATTACTGTTCACCGCAGCACTGCTGGCCGAACGCCGCCTCGCGCGCGGCCTCAAACTCAACTACCCCGAAGCCGTTGCCTTGATCAGCATGGCCATCATTGAAGGCGCGCGTGATGGCCGCACCGTGGCGGAGCTGATGAGCTACGGCAAGGAAGTGCTCTCCGTCGATCAAGTGATGGACGGCGTGCCCGCCCTGATCACCGAAGTGCAAGTTGAAGCCACCTTCCCCGACGGCACCAAGCTGGTAACAGTCCATGACCCAATCAACTAAGCCTGCCGCGGGTGCGTTGATCCCCGGCGAAGTCCAAACACTGCACGGCTCGATCGAAATCAATGTCGGCCGCAAGACCGTGAAACTGCGCGTCGAGAACACGGGCGACCGTCCGATCCAGGTGGGTTCGCACTACCACTTTTTTGAAACGAATCCGGCACTCCGCTTCGAGCGTGCGAAGGCGAGAGGTTTTCATTTGAATATCGCAGCGGGAACCGCCGTGCGCTTTGAACCCGGACAAGGCCGCGATATCGAACTCGTCGAATTTGCTGGCAAACGCGAGATCTATGGCTTCCGTGGCGAAGTGATGGGGAAACTGTAATGGCCAAGATAGATCGCGCCTCCTATGCCGCCA
>JAZKEH010000204.1:1700-3168 GCA_040387155.1 Pseudomonadota bacterium
GCCGCCATGTTCGGCCCCACCACCGGTGATCGCATCAGACTCGCTGACACTGCCCTGTGGATCGAAGTCGAGAAAGACCACACGATCTACGGCGACGAAGTAAAGTTCGGCGGCGGCAAAGTCATTCGCGACGGCCAAGGCCAAAGCCAGGCCGGCGACAAGGACACAATGGACCTTGTGATTACCAACGCCGTTATCCTCGACCACTGGGGCATCATCAAAGCCGACATCGGCATCAAGCACGGCCGCATCGTCAAACTCGGCAAGGCTGGCAATCCGGATGTACAGGACGGCGTCAACATCAACATTGGCCCCGGCACCGAGATCATCGCGGGTGAAGGTCTTATCGTTACCGCTGGCGGCATCGACGCCCATATCCACTTCATCTGCCCACAGCAAATTGAAGAAGCGCTGATGAGCGGCGTTACCACAATGATCGGCGGCGGCACTGGCCCGGCGACAGGTACCAACGCTACGACGTGTTCACCCGGCATCTGGAACCTGCACAAGATGCTGCAGTCCACCGATCATCTGCCGATGAACTTCGGTTTCCTCGGCAAGGGCAACGCCAGCCTGCCGCTGGCGTTGGAAGAACAACTGAAAGCCGGCGCCTGTGGCCTCAAGCTGCACGAAGACTGGGGCACAACACCGGCGTCCATCGATGCCTGTCTCAGCGTCGCTGAAAAGTACGATGTGCAGATTGCGATCCACACCGACACACTGAACGAAAGCGGCTTCGTCGATGACACGCTGGCGGCCTTCAAGCACCGCGTCATCCACACCTACCACACCGAAGGCGCTGGTGGCGGACATGCCCCCGACATCATCAAGGCCTGCATGTTGCCGAACGTGCTGCCCTCCTCTACCAATCCCACACGGCCCTATACGCGCAACACCGTCGATGAGCATCTCGACATGCTGATGGTCTGTCATCACCTCGATCCGGATATTCCGGAGGATGTGGCCTTTGCCGATTCCCGCATCCGCAAGGAAACCATTGCCGCAGAAGACATCCTGCACGACCTCGGCGCCTTCAGCATGATCTCGTCCGACTCGCAAGCGATGGGGCGTGTCGGCGAGGTCATCACGCGCACCTGGCAGACCGCGCACAAGATGCGTGTACAGCGCGGGCCGCTAAGCCCTGACGGCAAAACCGCTGACAATTTCCGCGCTCGACGCTACATCGCCAAGTACACGATCAATCCCGCCATTGCACACGGCATCTCGCATGAAGTGGGTTCCGTTGAGGCCGGCAAGCTGGCGGATCTGGTGCTGTGGAAACCTGCGTTCTTCGGCATCAAGCCTGCCCTGATTATCAAGGGTGGCTTTATCGCGGCAGCGCCAATGGGCGATGCCAACGCCTCGATCCCCACACCACAACCGGTGCATTACCGACCGATGTTCGGTGCACTCGGGCTGGCTGCCAGCAAGCTTTCAATAACCTTCACCAGTCAGGCAGCAGTTGATG
>JAZKEH010000204.1:3178-4435 GCA_040387155.1 Pseudomonadota bacterium
TGGTTTGCAACGCGCGTTGGTCGCTTGCCGCAACACCCGCAATATCGGCAAGAAGGACATGGTGCTGAATGACTGGATGCCAGCGATCACGGTCGATCCGCAAACCTATGAAGTGCGTGCCGACGGTGAACTGCTGACGTGTGAGCCGGCGACGGTACTGCCGCTGGCACAACTGTACTGCTTATTCTGAATTGACTGTTCTGAAGGAGACGCTTTGATGCTTGAAGTATTTGAACGCCTCGGTCTCTACCAGGAAGTCTCCGTCGATGCGTGGATCGTGCTGAGCCATGGCCAGCGCGACAAGGGCCGCCTGAAAGCGCAGACCAGCAGTGGCGACGAAGTGCATATCTTCCTCGACCGTGGCAATCCGCTGATGGTCGGTGAAGTGCTACGCACGCGCTGTGGCAAGCACCTGGGCGTCGAAGGCGCGCCAGAGGCAGTGACGATTGCGCGCTGCGACGACTGGGAAACTTTCAGCCGTGCCTGCTACCACCTGGGCAATCGCCATGTGAAGGTGCAGATCGGCGAACTGTGGCTGCGGCTGCTGCCCGACCATGTACTGGAGAACATGTTGAAACTGCAGGGACTCACCATTCAGCGTGAAATCGCCGTCTTCCAACCCGAGCCAGGAGCCTACAGTGGTCTCGCCATCCACCACCATTAACGGCGTCGCTACCGGCTTCATGGCCGAACAGAAGGCGCTGTTGCGGCTGCTGCAGCTATGCAGCCCTGCGTTGCCGGTGGGCGCCTATGCGTTCTCGCAAGGGCTGGAAGCCGCGATGGACCTGAAGTGGTTGCGAAACCTGCAGCAGATTGAAACCTGGTTGTCGCTGCAGTTGCAGCACAGTGTGGCGCGGGTGGAACTGCCCTTGCTGTTACGCCTGCACCGCTCCTGGCACAACGATGATTACATCGCTATCCAGCATTGGAATGATTTGCTGTTGGCCTGTCGTGAAAGCGAAGAGCTGCGACTGAGCGACACCGCCATGGGCAATGCGTTGGCGCGTCTGCTGCCTACGCTAAGTCTGCCGTTGCCATGCACTATCGAGTCGCCGTCGTTTATCGCCCTGTTCGCCTTTGCCGCCCAACGCTGGCAATTGTCCGCTGAGCTGGCTGCCCTCGGCCTGGTCTGGAGCTGGCTGGAAAACCAGGTGATTGCCGCCACCAAGTTGCTGCCACTGGGGCAGACACAGGCGCAGCAACTGCTGTCATCGCTGCAGCAACAAGTACCAACGCTGATCCAGTACGCCCAACAAC
>JAZKEH010000205.1:0-755 GCA_040387155.1 Pseudomonadota bacterium
ACAGACGCGCAGACACTGCTCGGTGGCGACTACAGCTACGAAATCGGCGACCTTCAACTCAGCGCTGACAACAACGTCACGCTGGAAGTCGGCGCTGACGAACTCGACAACCTCATCGACAACGCATCCGGCCTGCAAGGCCTGGGTGTAGACGCCATCGAAGATATTGACGGCAACGGCTTCACCATCAGCGATGACCAAGCCAGCAGCCTGGTTGATGCCGGCATCGAGTTCTCGCAGTTCAGCGATGTCACGCTCAACGTAGATGCAAGCCAGGGCGATGCAACGCACCTGTCGACCAGCCTGAAAGACCTGCAGAAACTCGGCGTTGACAACGTCATGCTGAGCGGCGCAAGCGACTTTGCGATCGGCCTGGGTGCCGGTGACTTCGGCGCAGGCGGACTGCCCGACTTTGACTCAGCAGCTAACGTCACGCTGAACGCAGATATCTCGCAACTGAGCGAATTGATCGCCCATGCCGGCGACATCAGCGCCGCCAATATCGACCAAGTCCAGCTCAGCGGAACGGAAAGTGAATTGGCTGCCCTGGTTTCCGGCGACCTTGACGGTTCCAACGTCAGTGCCTTCACGCTCAACGTCACAGAATCAGAATTTGACGCCTTCCATAGCAGCGGGCTGCCAAATGTAGACGGTGTCACCGTCGACACCATCGATGTCATCGGATTCAGCTCCAGCACAGCGGAACTGGCGATCGACCTCGGCGCCGCCAACGAGATGATCAACGCCGGCCTGTC
>JAZKEH010000205.1:765-7518 GCA_040387155.1 Pseudomonadota bacterium
AGCACCGGAACCCACCTCGCCACCCAGTTTGACGAGATGCAGAAGCTGGGCGTCGACCACATCGACTTCCATCTGGATAACGTCGCCGGCTTCGACCTCGGCGACCTGCCAGACTTTGACGACGAACTTGACGTCACACTCGACGTTGGCAGCGAAGATATCGGTGCGCCGACATCCGAACTGGCGCAAGCATTGCGCGACCTCGGATTCGACAACGTGAATTTTGACGAAACCCTCAGCAGCCTGGGTGGTTTTGGCAACATGGGTACGCTGCTCAGCGAACTCGCACCAATGCACACCGAGGGCCTCGGCTTCGGCGTCCAGGTCACCGACGGCAACGGCGGTTCGCTCGACACAGCACTGTTCAGCGGCATGAACCTCAGCGGCGACATCGGCGACCTGGTAGCAGCACTGCAGGACTCCGGCGTCACCGAAATCGTGGCCAAGAGCGACGTCGTCATTACCGACGAACTGCTCAACGCATTGGCAGACGCCGGCATGCTGCAAGCCCTGCCGGACGCCAACCTCGAACTCGACGCCACCAACTCCGGCGACCGCCTGTACACGTCGCTCAAGGAAATGGCCGACCTCGATGTCGACCAGGTCACGGCGAACGCCAGCGGTCACCTGTACATCGACCTTGGCGAACTCGGCGCGGGCAATGCGCTGGCCGAAGTCAAGCAGTTGCTGGCCAACCTGGATCAGGACATGTTCACCGGCGCCAACACACCGACGCTGGTCATGGACAACCAGATGGCAGAAGCCTTGTCGCAGTCGGGCATCTTCGACGCCGACATCATGGCTGGCCTGGCGAACATCGGCATCAAGGAAATCGGCGTGCTGGTTGGCCACAACGAGACCACAGGTATCGTCGCCCAAGTGGCAATGCCGGTGGAAGTCAAGCTCATCGGCCAGACTACCGACCAGCTGTTGTTCGACGAGTTGCACCAGCCGAAGCAATAACTGGACAAATAGAGGGAGAGGCCACACCATCTGCTACCGGATCAGTCCGCACAACGCTCACAAGAAGCGTGTGGACTGGCAGTCGGGGTGTAAGCCATAAGGAAGGGCATCTTGAGCGAAGCAGCAACAAACAGCGTAACAAAATCAGGACAGTCGGCGCCCGCCGCAGACACCTCGAAAGCACCCATCGCGCGCCTGCTGCATCAATGCCGGCGCGCTTTTGTTTTTGCCTTCCTGATAACGTTCGTGATCAACATCCTGTCCATCACGCCGATCTTGTACATGATGAACGTGTTCGATCGCGTCATCAGCACCCGCAGCGGCATCACGCTGGTATCGCTGACGTTGCTCGTGATTGGCCTGTACATTTTCTGGTCATCGCTGGAATGGATCCGCAGCCGACTCATGGTGAGGTTGTCACTTCGTATTGACTGGGACCTGGCAGCTGACGTCTTCGACGCCTCGTTTCGCCGTTACGTCGGCCGCAAGAACGTCAACGTCCACCAGCTGTTGGGCGACCTGTTGACCATGCGCCAGTTCCTCACTGGCCAGCCGGTACTGACGATCATGGACGCACCGTTCGCCATCGTGTTCATCATCATCGGCGCCATGTTCCACCCCTACCTGGCAGTCTTCGTGCTGATCGCTTCCTTGTTGATGCTGTTGGCCAGCTACGCCACACAAAAAGTTTCCGGTCCCATCCTCAAAGCATCCAACGACGCCAACGCAGAAGCAACCCGCGTTGCGGCCAACAGTTTGCGCAGCGCTGAAACAACCCTTGCACTGGGCATGATGGGTGCCGTCCGCAACCGCTGGTACAAAGAACACCGCAAGTTCCTGGAACTGCAGGTAGGCGCCAGCGAGGCATCCGGCCTTACCGGCGGCTTCTCCACCTTCCTCACCAAAGCACTGCCTTCATTACAAATGGCGCTCGGCGCCTGGCTGGCAATCCAGGGGCTGATTACAGCCGGTATGGTCATCGCGGCAACCATGTTGATCTCCAAGGCGGTATCCCCCATCCAGATGTTGATCAGCAACTGGAAAGAGATCATCTCCGCCCGCCAGTCTTATGACCGGCTTAATAAACTCCTGCAAGAAGACGTAAAAATCCAGACGCGCATGCAACTGCCGCCGCCGCTCGGCAAGCTCGACGTGGTCGGCGCAACCGCCGTGCCACCGGGCCATAACAAGCCTGTAGTGTTGGACGTAAGTTTTTCCGTCAAGCCCGGGCAAGCTGTGGCCATAGTCGGCCCCAGCGCCGCTGGTAAAACTTCGCTCACCCGCATGCTCGTCGGCGTATGGCAACCCGCGCGCGGCAGCGTGCGCTTGGACGGTGTTGAAATATCCGAATGGAACCATGACGAAGTCGGGCCCTATGTCGGCTACGTGCCGCAAGAGATCGAATTCTTTGAAGGCACCATCGCCGAAAACATCGCGCGCCTGAACGAAGTCAACGCTGACAAGGTGATCCAGGCTGCCAAGCTCATCGGCATCCATGAAATCATCCTGGCGCTGCCCAACGGCTACGACACCATGCTGGGCGAAACAGGATTCCAGCTTTCAGGTGGCCAGCGCCAGCGCGTTGCCATTGCCCGCGCGTTCTACGGCATGCCCAAATACCTGGTGCTGGACGAACCCAACGCCAACCTCGACGAAGTCGGTGAAAACCTGCTTGCCCAGGCAATCGATACTTTGAAGAAGTCCGGCTCCACCGTCATCATCACCACACACCGGCCGCGCCTGATTGGCGTAGTCGACAACCTGCTGGTACTGCGAAACGGCAAACAGGTCGGATATGGCCCCGCTAAGGAAATGCTTAGCGCAGTGCGTAATCTGCAGGTAGTAGGGCAACCCGCCAAGCCAGCAGAGCAGGCACCCGGTGCGACCGCTGAAGCTGCCGCACCTGCGATTGCGCAAGACGGGACAAAGGCATGAGCGATCCGGACAGCGCTCCAAACCAGGCCCCAAAGAAAAAGGGCATGTTCGGCCGGCTCGACGGCTTCGCCGACAAATGGGTGCGAAGCTGGAACCCCTACGACCCTACGCACCTGCAAGACCGCAAGCTGCAACCGGTCAACGTAGAAGAATCGCAAATCCGCAAAGGCGCCGCCCGCTGGTTTTTCCTCGGTATGGCGATCTTCCTGATGTGGGCATTCTGGGCACCGCTGGATGCTGGCGTTAACGTCGGCGGCAATGTAGTGGTCTCCGGCTACCGCAAAGCCGTACAGCACGCTTCCGGCGGCGTGGTGCAAGAAATATTGGTGCGCGAAGGCGGCCAGGTCCGCCAGAACGACGTGCTCGTCAAGATCAACCCGCTTAATACCGAAGCCAGCCTCGCCACTGCCGAGCTCCCGTACATCAACCTGCTGGTGACGGAATCGCGCCTGCGCGCCGAGCGGCTGCGCAAGCCTAAAGTGGAGTGGGTCAAAGAACTCGACAAATGGGGCGACGACGTCCGCGTGAAGGAAGCCAAGCAGCTTCAACTGGAACTACTGGAATCCCGCAAGGCAGAAATATCCAACCAGCTCTCCGGCTTGAACGCCCAGATCACCGGCATACAAAGTGCCATTGCGTCGCGCATCGTCCAACTCGGCACACTGACCGAAGAGCTAAAGAGCAATCAGAAACTGGCCGACGAAGGTTTTGTACCAAGGGCACAGGCCAACAACACCCTGCGCAGCAAGGTAGAACTTGAATCAAGCCTCGCGACTGCCCATGCAGACCTGGGCAAAACCCGCGCGCAGATAGCCCAGTTGCAAACCGCGCACCTGAAAGAAATCGACCGCGAACTCTCGGAAACCCAGAAGAATCGCGAAGCCTATCAAACCCGTTTTGAAGCAGCCAGGTTCGACCGCGGCCAGACTGAAATCAAGGCACCCGTTTCAGGCACGGTAGTCGGCTTGAAAGTATTCACCGTGGGCGGCGTCATCACCGCCGGCCAAGTACTGATGGAGATTGTGCCGGACGGCGGAAAACTGATGGTGGAAGCACAAATCCCCACCACGCTGATCGACAAAGTCCACGTCGGCCTGAGCGCCGACCTGCGCTTCACTGCATTCAACGCCTCCACCACGCCTGTAGTACCGGGTCGCGTTAGCTTGGTCGGTGTAGACAAACAGCCGCCGAAGGAAGGGCAGCAGGGTGATTTCTACCTCGCGCAAATCGAAACAACCGCAGAAGGCCTCGCCATGCTTGGCGAACTCAAGATCCAACCCGGCATGCCGGTGGACGTGGTCGTAAAGACAGGTGAACGCAGCTTTGTCAGTTATCTGTTGAAACCGATAACAGACAAACTTTCAAAGGCGTTCAAAGACTAGAAGAAGGCGGCTAGTTGGCGACAAACCGCCGTTTTCGAATTGACGAACGATCGAACACCGATGAAAATGAGTTCCACAGAAACACAAAATAATCACGCAAGAAATAAGCTGTGAAGTCGTAATTAAAAAACGCAATAAGGCAGGGAGTGCAGGTCGGAAAATCGTTGAGCGCCACAAGGGACTATAAAAGCCCGCGCATTACCGAAGAACGCAGCATCGACAACGAATCAACAACCAGCCTGCGGCTGCTTGTTGCAAGTGCGGAGCCAATTCACCGAACAGCGATTCTCGCCCTTTAGAACAAACCAACGCCCATTCACGGAAAACTTACGTGAACAGGATGATGATCAAGAGGACGCTGTGGATACACTGCTGGCGCAATACCCAAGCCATCGTGCCAGCACAGGCCGCGCCGGGTTAAACAGCAGCACTCGTGGCTCACACGATCGCTTTAACTCCAACACCTCCAAATTGAAAACACTGCTCTCCCGCTGCACATTCGCCGTGCTCGTCGCACTCACCTGCGCACCGGCACAAGCGATTGACCTGGTTGAATCCTACAACCGTGCCCGTGCCTACGACCCGCAGTTTCAAGGCGCGATGGCGGAGCGCGACGCCAATCAATCCGGCGCACAACAAGCAAAGAGCGCGTTCTACCCCGAAGGCAGCATTTCCCGCAGCCAGGTGCAGACGCAATCCACGCCGGTGCAAACCATCACCATTACCCAGCCGATACTCAGCCTCGACCGCCTTGCCACCTACAAGCAAGCTGAGCCGCGCAGCAATTTCGCCAACGCTACCTATCAGGCGCGCGAACAAGAACTCGCACAGCGTGTGCTGAAGTCGGTCACCGACATCATTCGCGCCAAGGAAGCCGCAGTACTCAATCAGGCGAAGATAGCGAACCTGGAACGCCAATCCGCGCGAGCCAATCGACTGTTTGAGTTGGGGCAGGGCACCATCACCGACCTGCGCGATATCCAGGTGAAGTATGAACAGGCGAAAGCTAACCAATACACGCTGCTGGTGACCCAACGCGCAGCGGAGCGGCAGTTCACGTCGTTGACCGGTGTAATCCCGCAAGCGAATGACTTTCTGCTGCCCCCGGACCATAAACCGGTGCCACTGGCGCCGTTGGTTGAGTTTAAAACCCAGTTAGAACAGAGCAACCCGCAGCTGAATGCCGCCCGCCAGACCGAGCGCATTAGCGAGCTTGAAGCAGAACGAATACGCGGCACGCTGCTGCCAACGGTCTCGGCGGCGCACTCTCGCTCTACATCTGGCGGCAGCACTATTAGCAATACCGGCTTCACCCTCTCACTTCCACTGAATGCGGGTAATTACTACTCCAGCAATGCGGCTGGGTTCAATGCAGTGCGGGCAAAGGAAGACCGCCGTCTAGCGGAAGAGAAGGCAAGGGTTGAGCTGGAGCGTTTGTATGGATTAGTTGAAGCGGGGCGAGACGCCATAAAGATAAATCGGACGGCGATTGATTCAGCGGAACTGTCCGTCGAGGCCAATCAGAAGAGTTACGACGCAGGCGTACGTAGCAATATCGACGTCGTCAACAGCATCCAGGTGCTTTTTGAAGTAAAGAATGATTATGTGCTAGCGGTTACGCAGCAAGCAGAGAATTTTTTGAGTTTACTGATGTTGTCTGGGGGCGAGCCGGCACTGGCTATGGGGGAGACGGACAAGTTCATGCTCGGGCAGCGATAATAGTCGACAAAGCCATCGCAAGGATAACCCTCCATTTGCCGAGAAATATTGAAACTTTAACAAAAACTGAAAAGCGAAAGTGAAGCAACTCGTCAATATCGGTCGCTCTTAAGCGCAGCGAAATATAACCGGAAATCTCCTGCAGTCGATTAGGCTAATATGAAACCCGAACTAGTAAATGCAATTTTAAATGGTAGTGCCTTCGGCGTGAGGGGGGTCAATCTTAAAAAGATAGAGCGACAGCACGCAATCGAAAGGATTGAGATTTTCAATGGCGTATTGAGTGTGCGCCTATGGTTGCAGGGGGGGGTAGAGATAAAAACTATACTCCTTCGCGCAAATAACGAAGTGGTTGAACGGCCATTTATAAGTTCCGTAACATACCAGCGAGAGGATGCTACTAAGTCAATAGGCGCGAATGCTGTCGGGGCAACGTTATTTCTAGCGGCTGAAGCATTAATTGGAGCAAGAACCGTAAGCATCGCGTTAATACTTTCTAATGGAGAGACGATATTACATTCGGCTGAACCTATTGTTGCGGTTTACGAGTCGTTTTCCAGCGGGATAATTTTTGATATTCTCCGGCGAGGCGCGCCAATTGAGCCGTATTTACTCAAGAGCGCAGACCCCAGCCTTTTGCCCTTACTTAGCGGGTGTTGGAGACTTCATTTGGCTAAGATCAAGAGCGAATATAAAGTAATAAGAAGTAAAGTTCAGAAAAAGCCGGCATACTCGTTAATAACTGTCTTCTATA
>JAZKEH010000205.1:7528-7836 GCA_040387155.1 Pseudomonadota bacterium
AAAGAGATAGAAATTGCGGGATATATATTTGATACGTTGGGGATAAACTACACGTTTTTACTGTTCGAGCATAACGTTGGATTTAGTGCCGCAAACAATGTGGCTGTAGGGATTTCCAATGCAAAAAATCATATACTTTTGAATCCAGATATCATATGTCAGGATTCCACAGTGTATTGCAAGTTGAACGCATGCATAAACGACCAGACTATAGTAGGTTCAACGCTCCTCGGTACATCAGGAGACATCATGCACAACGGAATTGTCCTCGAGAGGGAGCTTTCATTTAGCGGGTCGCGCGCGTTCCA
>JAZKEH010000206.1:0-3711 GCA_040387155.1 Pseudomonadota bacterium
CTTACATCGTGGTTTAATTTGGGAAATGCATTCTTGAACCGAACAGTTCGGTTCAAGCTCTGTGCAAGAAGGGAGCAAGTGTCACATTCAGGAAGTGAAAAGCAGCAATAGCGGAATACCGACCAAGCCGGCGATCAGCGACAGCGATACCGCGCTTGCACTGAGGTCGGTATCCAGTTTCGCCAACGACGTGTATGTCAGCGCGTTGAAACCAATGGGTGCTGCGCTGATGGCAACGATGACAGCGAAGGTTGTGCCTTCAGCGCCGAGCAACGTAGCGAGCAGCAGGCCTGCCAACAAACCCACGCCCATGCGCGCGCCGACGATTTGCAGGGCGACGCCAACGTTGGTCAGCTTCAGTGAGAAGTAGAGGCCCAGCGCAACGAGGATCAGCGGTGCTGTCATTTGCGCCAGCGGATTGATCAGTGTCAGCACGGCGTTGGGTAACGCAGTGCGTGTCAGCGACAACATTAACGACACCACGAGCGACCAGATCAATGGTGATTTCAGAATGCGCTTCAGCATCGTCCAGCGATCATGCTGCGCACCGCCGTAGTAGAACGCGACCAGGTACATCACCGTCGCCATCCACAGCGCATTGCCGAGGTCGAGCAGGATGGCATCCGCAAAACCTGCCTGGCCGAACACCGCGAGGATGAACGGAAACATGAAGCTGTTGTTATGGATGCCGGCATTGACCAGCGCGGTGCCGAATTGTTGCTTGCCGAGCTGTTGCCGACGCGCCAACAAATACATGACGCCAATGCAGATGATGTTGACGGCCACATTGACCAGCGGCAGCAGCGCCTTGGCGGCGGTCAGTTCGATTTTGGGAACTGTTGTCAGGATCAACAAAGGCAGCGTGACAAAGAACACAAACCGCAGCAGGAATTCGCCATGGGATTTGTCAGCCAGCCCCTGCCGTTTCAGCAGCATGCCCAGACCGAAATAGACAAAGATGGGGAGGAGCTGCAGCAGAAGCGTAGCCATTAAAGGAGCCTTTTGGGTAGGGAATGCGGGATGGGAAGCAGGAACAGGGCGGCATTGTATTGAGGCAGTGGCTAACCGGGCAAACCGGTGTAATCTGCTACAATCCGGCCACCGCCCGACGCTTGAAACCCATACTGGAAAATCCGCCAAAAGAGGCCGGCCAACCGGCTCAAACAGCTCAAACAAGAGAGAGGACTGCCCCCATGCAACGCCGCCAATTTCTCAAGACCTCCATTACACTCGGCTCCGGCCTCGTCATCGGCTTCTACCTGCCGGTCAAGAGCGCCATGGGGCAGCCGCCGGCACCGCCGGTGAATACCACGCCCAATGCCTTTGTGCGCATTGCGGCTGACAACACCGTAACGGTTATTTCCAAGCACACCGAAATGGGGCAGGGCGTCTACACCGGGCTGGCCACGATGATGGCCGATGAACTGGACGCTGCCTGGTCACAGATGCGTGTCGAAGCTGCCCCCGCCAATGCTGACGTCTACCGTCACCTGATGCTGGGCATTCAAGGCACGGGTGGTTCGATGAGCGTGCCGAATGCGTGGATGCAGTACCGCACCGTCGGCGCCACCGCGCGTGCAATGCTGGTCACCGCCGCCGCCTCTGCATGGAAAGTCCCTGCCGCCGAAATCACCGTCAGCGAAGGCGTGGTAAGCCACGCGTCTGGCAAGAGCGCCACCTTTGGTGAGCTGGCGGATGCCGCTGGCAAACTGACGGTTCCAACCGACGTCGTCCTGAAAACCCCTGATCAGTTCAAACTGATCGGTACCCGTGTGCCCAAGCTCGATGTGCCTGCCAAAGTTACCGGCAAGGCGCAGTTCACGATCGACGTCCGTCGCCCCGGCATGAAAGTGGCCATGGTCAAACACTCACCACGCTTCGGCGGCAAACTGGTGTCGTTTGATGACACTTCTACGCGTGCTGTCGCGGGTGTTGTGGACGTCGTACAGATTCCGTCCGGTATTGCGGTGGTTGCCGACAACACCTTCGCCGCCATGCGTGGCCGCGATGTGCTGACAGCCGAATGGGATTTCAGCGCTGCCGAGAATCGCAGCAGTGAACAGATCATCAGCGATTTTACCGCGCTGACGGCCCAGCCCGGCATGACAGTGCAGAAAGAAGGCGACAGCGAAGGCGCGATCACCGCCAACAGCGGCCGCACGCTGGAAGCCACCTATGTGTTCCCGTATCTGGCGCATGCCTGTATGGAACCGCTCAATACCACGCTGGAAGTCGTTGGCGACCAGGCCTGGTTGCGCTCCGGTACCCAGATGCAATCCATCGAACAACAGCGCGTTGCCGACGTGCTGGGCCTGCCGTTGGCAAACGTATTTGTTGAAACCCAGTTTGCCGGTGGCGGCTTTGGTCGTCGCGGCAACTTCGTGCCCGAGCTGGATGCCGAGGTGGCAGAAATCGTGAAGGCCACTGGCAAGCAATACCCGGTAAGCCTGCAGTACACCCGCGAAGACGACATGCGCGCCGGTTCCTACCGCCCGCTGTTCGTCCACAAGATGCGCGGTGCGCTGGATGCCAACGGCGAGATCGTCGCCTGGGAAAATCGTCTCGTCGGTCAGTCCTTTATCGAGAACACGATGTTCGGCTTCCTGATGCAGAACGGCATCGACCCGCTGGCCATCGAAGGAGCGGCGGAATTGCCGTACCACGTCCCTAACGTCAACGTGGATACCCACATCGCCAAAGCCGGCGTACCAACCCTGGCCTGGCGCTCGGTCGGTCACACCCACACTGCTTTCTCGAAAGAAACTTTCCTGGATGAACTGCTGCAGATGGCAGGCAAAGATGCCGTCGAAGGTCGCCTGCAGATGATGCAGGACGAACGCGGCAAGGCCGTTATCCGTGCTGTCACCGAACGTGCCGGCTGGGGCAAGCAATTGCCCGAAGGCCGTGCTGCCGGTTTCGCCTACAACGAGTCCTTTGGTGGTCGCGTGGCGCAAGTTGCCGAGGTCAGCCTCGACATCAATGGCCGCATCAAGGTGGAGAAGGTTGTCTGTGCCGTCGACTGTGGTCTGGCCATCAACCCGCAGATCATCGAAGCCCAGGTCGAAAGCGCGATCATGTTTGGTTTGAGTGCCGCCCTGTTCGGCGAGATCCGTCTGAACAACGGCGAAGTGCAAACCAGCAACTTCCACAACTACCCGGTGGTGCGCATGCACCAGGCGCCGCAGATCGAAGTCATCATCGTGCAGTCCACTGAGTCACCTACCGGTATTGGCGAACCTGCCACGCCAGTTATCGGACCAGCGGTCGCCAATGCGGTGTTCAAGCTGACCGGCAAGCGCGCACGTCGACTGCCGCTGGAAACGCTGTCCTGAGCGACGCATGATGACTGCCACCGATGACACTGTAGCAATCACCCAACTGGTAGTCCGCGAACGCGAAAGTCGCGACATGGGGTTCTGGAACCGCATGCGCGACTGCTTTCACGAAGATGCTGAAATCAACATCAGCTGGTTCCAGGGCAAGGGGCATGACTTCGTCACCGCCTCAGCCGACATGGCCGCCCGTGGCATGCTGGCCAAGCATCGGTTGGGACCGGTCCTGGTCACGCTCAACGGCGACCGTGCATTGGCTACACTTGGCGCCATTATCGATATCCCTACTGTCATTGAAGGCAACGAGTTCACCTTGTCCGCACACTGCCTGATGCTCTATCGCGTCTCACGTCGAGCGGGCGTCTGGCGCCTCAGCAGT
>JAZKEH010000207.1:0-4866 GCA_040387155.1 Pseudomonadota bacterium
CTGTCGCAAGGTCGGGTACTGGTCAACCAGGTTGGTCTTGGTTGCCACCAGGCTTTGTTCAATCTGCGGCAGGTTGCCGATCAGACGATTGACCTCACTGGCAATGTCGGGCGCCACGAAACGCACGAACGAGCCGATCACCAGCAGGAACAACAGATAGACCGCTGTCAGTGACAGGCCATGTGGCAGTCGCAGCCGTTGATGGCCGAAATCAACCAACGGCGCGGCGGCGAACGCCAGTACGAAAGTGAGGAAGACCAAGCCAAAGAAATCGCGCAGCAACCACAACAGGCCAAAGAAAATGACCCAGATGACGACACGGCGATTGCGGCTGTAGAACTCGTTGAGGCTGAAGGCTGACATGGCTTCAGTATACGGGTGAGACGGTGCCGGTGACAGTCATGACTTCACCCTCCATCTCCTTGCAACGACAGCAGCTCTGTTGGGCCTACTGCGGCTCGCGCACCGCATAACCTTTCGCCTTCAGCTGCGCCAGCAAGCCGGTCTCGCTGAGCAGATCGCTGATGCCGAGCACGGCGAAGGTGGACTGGTTGTTGGCAAGCGCCTTGTCTGCCGCCGCCAGCCAGGCGTGCTGACTCTGCAGTTCGATCTCCGCCATTGTCTGCGACTCGCTGCTGCCCATGACCATCACCAGGCAAGGATCATCGCTCTCGCCCGGCAGTGGCATATCGCGTAACTCGTCAACATGGCCTTGCGCCCAACTGTTGGCGCGACTGCGCATTTCCTTGATGTCGCTCTCGTACCGCACCAGTTGTCGCTCCATGCAGGCAAGCTCTTTGTCGAAGGGCAGACTGCTCACCATGGCTTCAGCGCGGCCAGCCAGATCACCAAAGCCGCCTTCCATGGTCATCGTAACTTCGGTACTGGTACGGATGATCGTGCGGTTGCGTTTGATCAGAAGATTGATTCTCTCAATGACGTCGTCAATTTCTGTCAATCCATTCTGTTCGAGAATGGACTCGTTGATCTGGCCCACTGCAAACAACGGGCGCATTTTCTCCACTGCCTTTTCGTGCGGGGCGTACTGCGCTTTCAGTGCAGAGAAGCGCTGATAAAGCTCTGGTGGTAACACTTCCTGCAATGACTGCTTGCCGGGGTTTGCCTGCAGCCGCTTGAGCAAACGATAGCCGCGCAAAAGATTGACCGGATTGAGCATTACCATCGGTGAAATCGATACTTCTACATCGGGTGCCTCCAGGTATTCATCCGCCTCTGCTATTACCTGTTCCACCCGTTGCGATTCCCACTCCATGTCTTTCGGGATTGGTGACACCACTGCAAAAATCCACAGCGCGTTCTCCCCGTTGCTGACTTTCCACAGCGCAGGCCCCGGCAAGCGACCGGTGACAATTATTTCTTCCGGGGCTTCAGTTTGTGCTTGAGGCTGGGCCGCAATAACGGCTGACCATGACAACAGAAAAATTCCAACCAGACTCTTCATTGGCAGTGCTCCTTCGGTGACTTTTGGCTTCCGCGGCTCTTGACGACCGCCATTCACTGTCTGTACTGTACTACCTCACATAGTACAGATGCCACACCAACTTTCATTTTTCTGCGAACACCCGTCTATGAGCAAACCGCTGAAACTCTCGATACGCACCGGCGATCCCCGCGCCATTTTCAAACAGGTGGTAGATGCCATCAGCCTGGCCATCGCCAGAAATGAACTGGAGGAAGGCGACAAATTGCCGAGCGTACGGGCGCTGGCAATGCAGCTGAGCGTGAACCCCAACACGATTGCGAAGGCCTATGCCGAATTGACGGCGCAAGGTCTGCTGGATGCGCGCCAGGGCCTCGGCCTGTTCATCAGCGCGCCGAAGCAATTACTGAGCCGGGAAGAACGCAGCAAGCGTTTACGGGCCGCTGTGCAACGACTCGTCAACGACGTAGCGCATCTGCATTACAGCGACGACGAAGTGCTGCGCATGCTGGCAACTGAACTCGGCCGCATTCGTACCGTGTCGAAAACCGGCGGTGCCGCATGAGCGACTTTGTTCTTGAGACCCGCCAGCTGGGCAAAGTGTTTGGCAGCAAGCACGCCCTGCGCGATTTCAACCTGCAGATCGAACGCGGCGGCGTGCATGCACTGATCGGCAGCAACGGCGCCGGCAAGTCAACCTTGTTCCGTATTCTGCTGGGTTTTGAAACGCCCTCTGTCGGTTCCAGCTTCCTGCTCGGTGAAAGCAGTCAGGCATTGACGCCCGCCTGTCGCGGCAAGGTCGGCTATGTCAATGACGAACACACGCTGCCACGCTGGCTGACACCCAAACAAGTGAAAGCCATGCAGCAAAGCTATTACCCGCTGTGGAATGAAGAGGTCTATCGCAACGTAATCGCCAGCTTCGATGTGGATCCCAACCAGAAAGTCGGCAGCCTCTCGCGCGGTGAACGCGCTGGCTTCAATCTGGCCATGGCTTTGGCCCAGAGCCCTGAGCTGCTGATCCTCGACGAGCCAACGCTCGGTCTTGATGTAGTGGCACGCCAGGAATTTCTCGACGCCGTGTTGTTCTGTACCGAGATCGATACGACTGTCATCTACTGCTCGCACCAGATGGAAGAAGTTGAACGGCTGGCAGAGCAGCTGATCATTATCGAAAAAGGTGTCTTGAAGGAACATTGCACACCCGAGGATTTCAGCGCCCGCGTACAGTTGTGGATTGCCCCGCTGGAATTCCGTGAACTGATTCGCGCGAAAATTCCCAACCTGCTCAGTTCACGCGCCATCGAAGGTGACGTGCACTTCTATGTGCTGGATCCGGGTGAGAGCTTCGGCAGCCGTCTGGGCCTGTTGGGTATTCGCGATGCAGTCAGTCAACCGCTGGGGCTCGCGAATGCGGTGCGCGCCTATCTTGCCAAGAATCACCTCGGTGCGCAGCAGGCTCTGGCATGCTGAATCTGTTCCGCGTTGAATTCTTGCGCTATCGCACCATCGCGCTCGCAGTGGCTGTCGTGCATTTCATGGCGCTGTATTACCTGTCGACGTTGACGGACAGTGGCGCAATGCTGGTCACGCCACGGCCCAACATGTGGATTCCTGTGCAGATCATCCTGTGCAGCCTGTTCGGCCTGTTCCAGATGCTCATGCACAAGCGTGGCAATGACTGGATCTACCTGCTGCACAGGCCGCTATCGCTCCGCCAGATATTTGCTGCGCTGGCCCTTGCCGGCAGTGCTCTTTGCGCCGTGATGTCGCTGCTGCCCGCCCTGCTGATACTGATCATGCTCGACAGCAATAGCCTGGCGGGCATCGAAGCCCAGCACTACCTCGTGCTGCTCTATGCGGCAGCCATCATGTTCACCTCCTATTTTTGCGGCTGCTTCGCCACCCTTGGCAGCAGCAAACTGAGTTTCCTCGCCGTGACCGTCGCGACAAGCTATATCTACCTCCGGATCAACGAGCGCGTGCTGCTAGCACCCCTGCTGCTGTCGTTGGGAACCTTGTGGCTGGCGGCCGATGCCTTCAAGCCCGACCTCACCCAGGCACCGCAACAACTGTGGAAGCTGGCCTTGCATGAACTGCCGATTCAATACGGTCTGCTGTGGTTCCTCATGACGACACTGGTGATGGTTAGCGCGGCGCATCACAGCCTTTCAGGGTCCGGCCCCTTCGTGAATCCGCAAGCCGGCACCGACTTCAAACTGATGCAATTGCCGGCTGCCGAATTGCTTCAGCACGCCTTGCAAGGATCGACGGATCCGGATGCTGGCTTTCTCAGCCAGCAGGTGACGCTGGGTGAAGCTGTGCTGATCGCTATGCCTGCGGCTCCGCAGTACGCACTGCGCTATCAATCATCTGCCGCCAAAAACAAGATGCGCATGACTGCCGAAGACGGCACTCACTGGATCTTCAGCCATACCAACATGTTGTACGAAGGGCGCGACCCCAACACCGGCGACTTCAAGGGCTGGCTGGGGCCAGAAGGCATCCATGCGGATGCAGAGCCGCCAGCCGCACGCTTCGCCAGCCCGGCGATGGCCAGCAATAACCAGTTGCTCACCGACGATCACAATCTGTACTCCATCGACTGGCAACAGCAGCGCGTGTATCAGCGCTATCACAGCGAAGGTGAAGACACGTTCCTCGACGTGCCGCAACTCCACGAAAACATGACAACGGTGATGACGACGGAGCGCCTGCTCATTTTCAGCAGCAGTGATGTACGTCAGCCAGAGGGTGCACTGATGCCGCGCGCCGTGCTGCAACTGCCCACCCAGAGCAAGGGGCTTAATCGCCAGGTGGTCGCGCTGGAGCTTATCGATGGCTATCTCGTCGCAGTGCTGGACGAACTGTCGCAAATGAACATCGGCACTGACTTTGACCGGTTCGGCCATACGCGCCTGCAGTTGTATCGCACCCGCAACGGTGTAGTGGGCCAGCAAACCACCGTCGATGCCCCGATACCCACCGCCGTCGATGATTTCTCCATCTACAACAGTTTCGTGGCGGCACCCGGTATGCGGCTGCTGACTGATCTTTACTGGGGTTGGTATCTCGACAAGAACCTGGCGCGCACACTGCCAGTGCCCTTCTTCAGGTTTCCCACTGCTGTCTTGCTGCTTGCCGCTGTCGTCAGCGTGCTGTCAGCGGCCGTCACTGCCTGGCTGCTGCGCACAAGCACGCTGCCCGTTCGCAGCAAACGCTTCTGGATAGTCGCCAATGCCTTCACCGGCCTGTGCGGTGTGCTGAGTTTTATGTTCGGCCACCACCTCGGCAAAGCCAAGGCTCCCAAACTCCCTGTTACCGGCGCAGTGCCATGATCAAACTATTTCGCGTCGAGTTCCTGCGTCATCGCAACCTCGCCATCGGTATCGCGTCCTTCCAGGGCGGCCCGCCGGCCTATGTGC
>JAZKEH010000208.1:0-6789 GCA_040387155.1 Pseudomonadota bacterium
GTAGAGGGCGCGTTGATAAACCTGGTCAGTGATGGTGTCGTCGAAGAACAGTTGCGACGCGAAGTTGTATGTCGTATTGCCAGTAGCATTGTAGACGCGTGCACGCAGATGAATGTGCGTCGCCCTGCCGCTGTACCAGCCCGGGTAGATGGTTTTGAACGTGGCAAGCCCACTGTTGTCGGTGATCTGATAGCCGCGCAGAAAATCCTGCCCCAGCGTATTCGCCTGGCCACTGCCACTGACGTCGGAATAGGCACCCGCTGCATCGCAATGCCAGATATCGACCTGCACGTTGCGCGCAGGATCGAGACTGCATTGCTGCCCCAGATCATCCTGCAACTGAATCGCCAGGGTCAGCGGCAAACCGTCCAACACGCTATTGCGCGTGGTACCGGTCGTAATGTCCTGCCGGTTGAGTTTTTCATCGACCCAATAGGGGCCCTCAGTCATCGCCGGCGCCAGCGTGCACGCTGCCCGCGCTGCGCCTGGCAGGAACAGTCCCGCACCCAATACGCCAAGGGTTCGCAGATTGTCGCGACGGCTTTGCTGCTTTTTAAAGGTGTTGTTCAGTTCTTCGAGGAAGGGATTGGTCGACATTGTTTCAACTCTCTCAGTTCGACAATAACGGAGGCCAGCCATGTTAAGTTTGCACAAGGCCGATTAAGCTCAACACAGGTGTTGATAATCCAGCACAACGAAGCGAATCTGCCTGCGTTGACGCAGAGCCGCGTTCGACTGTCTCCAAAACGAAATCCATTCATCATCGATTCAGTTTGAGCTGCGTTTGAGTTACATGACGTCATTAGAGTTGCCCCCTGCCATCTGTTTGATGGGACCCACTGCCTGCGGCAAGACCCGCGCCGCGGTTGAATTGGCCGCCACAGGTCCGTTCGAAATCATCAGCGTCGATTCCGCCCTTGTCTATCGCGGACTCGATATCGGCGCCGGCAAACCGGATGCCGCCACATTGGCGCGTGCGCCGCATCGTCTTGTAGACATTCGCGATCCGGCTGACACCTATTCGGCAGCCGACTTCCGCAACGATGCCATTACAGAAATGAAGGCTACTGTGGCGCGCGGCAAGGTACCGCTGCTTGTGGGCGGCACCATGCTGTATTTCAAGGCACTGCGTGACGGTCTGGCGGCGATGCCTTCTGCAACACCGGAGATTCGCCAGCGCATTGTTGATCTCGCGGCTGCTGAAGGCTGGACAGCTGTGCACGCACGTCTCCAGGCGGTCGATCCGGTGGCAGCCAAACGCATTCATCCCAATGACCCGCAGCGCTTGCAGCGCGCGTTGGAGGTGTACGAAGTGAGCGGACAATCAATGTCTGACCTGCACGAGGCGCAAGCGCTCGACCAGGTAGCCGACTTGCCTTGCTCACTGCATTTCATTGCGATGCTGCCTCAGGACCGTGCAGCGCTGCACCAGCTTATCGCTGAACGCTTCCAGACTATGCTTGATGCGGGCCTCGTGGACGAAGTGAAAACCCTGAAACAGCGCGCAGATTTGCACTCCGCCCTGCCATCGATCCGCAGTGTGGGTTATCGTCAGGTCTGGGAATTTATCGAAGGAAACGTTGACTACGAGACAATGACGTCAAAGGCGATTGCAGCAACTCGCCAACTGGCCAAGCGCCAATTGACCTGGTTGCGCAGTTGGCGCGATCTGAGCGAACTGACCTGTTCGCTCACAAGTGAAGATGTAACTAATGTGGAATCTCACTTGAAAAACCAGCGTCACATCCCCATTGACTGGTAGCTTGGAAATCCTTCCCCCTATAATGCCATCCCTGATTTTTTTGGGAAAAGTTCGCAACATTCGCGTCATGTTGTTGTCTACAGACGGCGGAGTGGATGGATTGCAGAATAATTTCAGAATGGAACCTAGAATTAACTGGAACGAAACGTGCAAGCACAAGATCAAGGCACAAGAGATAGCGTGATATAGCGTTGTTGTAGTTCTTGAGTCAGCGTCGTTTTCGGTCTGTTCCAATAACTGAAAAATTAACTGAATTTTTATTAGTATTTTTTGATTACCCAACTTATTACTTACCGGTTTATTTACCTATAGGAGATCCCCATGTCAAAAGGGCACTCGTTACAAGACCCTTTTCTGAATGTGTTGCGCAAGGAAAAGGTGCCAGTTGCAATTTACCTCGTCAGCGGTATCAAACTTCAGGGCCAGATTGAGTCCTTCGATCAGTTTGTGATCGTGCTGAAAAATACGGTTAACCAGATGGTCTACAAGCACGCCATTTCCACGGTTGTGCCTGCGCGTCAGGTGCGTGTCCCGATGATGGGCGGCCCCGACGGCAATGGCATGGGTGCTGAAGAAGACCTGTCTGGCAACAGCTTCTAATTTTGTTTTTTGAGCGTCCCGAAAGCGGGGAACTAGCCATACTGGTGCATGTCGGCACCGACTCTCCCCACGATGAGGCCGACTTGCGCGAGTTCGAGGAATTGGCCATTGCAGCCGGCGCAAGCCCGGCTGCGCTGATCATCGCCTCAGTCCGCTCGACAACGCCCCGTTTCTTTGTCGGCTCCGGCAAGGTGGAAGAAATCGCCGCCGCGAGGGAGCTGCACAACGCTGAAATCGTGTTGTTCAACAACACACTGTCTCCCAGCCAGGAGCGCAATCTTGAGAAAGAACTCAAGTGTCGCGTCCTTGATCGCACCGGCCTGATTCTCGACATCTTTGCCCAGCGCGCCCGCAGTCATGAAGGCAAGCTGCAGGTGGAACTCGCCCAACTCAAACACTCCTCGACCCGCCTCGTGCGTGGCTGGACGCATCTTGATCGCCAGAAAGGCGGTATCGGCTTGCGTGGCGCCGGCGAAACCCAGTTGGAAATCGACCAGCGCCTGATCGGCGTGCGCATTACTGCGATTCGCAAAAGCCTTGAAAAGGTGCGCACCCAGCGTGAACAAGGCCGGCGTGCCCGCAAACGGGCCGAAGTGCCCACCATTTCGCTGGTCGGCTATACCAACGCCGGCAAGTCCTCGTTGTTCAACCGCCTGTGTGGCGACACAACTTTCGTGGCCAACCAGCTGTTCGCCACTCTCGATTCGACGCTGCGCAAGTTGCCCATCCCCAACTTTGGTCCGGCTATCCTGGCCGACACGGTAGGTTTCATTCGCCAGTTGCCGCACGGATTGGTCGATGCCTTTCGCGCCACGCTGGAAGAGACAGTCGAGGCCCGCCTGCTGCTGCACGTCGTGGATTGCCACAACGACGAACGCCAGTTGCTGATGGAAGAAGTCGACAAGGTGCTGGCCGAGATCGGTGCTGATGAAGTGCCCACCCTCTTGGTTTTCAACAAGGTCGATCTGCTGGGCGACCAGCATGCCGGCATTGAACGCGATGAAAGCGGCAAGCCGTGGCGGGTCTGGGTATCCGCCCATAATGGCGCCGGCATCGCGGATCTGCTGGCGGCGATTGCCGAGTTGCTGGGCGAGGACTACCTCACCCCCACCCTCACCCTGACCCCAGCCCAGGGGCGGGTCCGCTCCCGTTTTTATCAATTGGGCACGGTTTTATCCGAAAGCAGCGATGAGCAGGGCAATACCGTTCTGCAGCTTCGACTGCCCCGTGCCGACTTCCTGCGCCTGCTGGCCGAAGCCGGTATCGACCCCACTCCCTGGCTGCCGGTTCCGGTGCTTCCCGCCCCTGCCGAAGGCCTCGACTCAACCTCGCAAACCACGGATTCGCCGGTGTAATTGCAGGGGGATTCCGCTAGAATCCCGCCTCGGTTCAACGTCACCCGAACCCACCCCTTCATCAATACAATCACTGTCTTATTTGGTCTGATTTGGCCCGATTTGAAAGTAGCTTGATTGCCAACGGAGCACGCATGGCCTGGAACGAACCCGACAACAATGATCGCAAGAACGATCCCTGGGGCTCGCGCACTGGTAAAAAAGACCAGGGACCGCCTGATCTCGACCAATTGGCGGACGACATGCTGCGCAAACTCGGCGGCATCTTTGGCAACAAGCGCGGTGGTGGCAGTACTGGTGGCCCCGGCTCAGGCGGCAATGGCATCCCCGGCGGTCTGGTAGCAGCAGTGCTCGTGGTCGTCGCCGCGATTTACGCGTTCACCGGTTTCTATACCGTCGATGAACAGGAACGCGGCGTGGTACTGCGCCTCGGTCGCGTCCTCGATGAAGTTGTCATGCCGGGTCTGCATTGGAATCCCCCGCTGGTAGACGCCAGAAACATCATCAACGTCACCCGCGTGTATGACAAACGCTTCGACAACACGATGCTGACCGAAGACGACAACATCGTCGACATCTCGATGACGGTGCAGTACGTCATTACCGATCCTCACAGTTTCTTCCTGAAGGTTGAAGACCCCGAGGCCAGTTTGTCGCAAGCCGCCGAGTCCGCGCTGCGCCACGTCGTCGGCGGCTCGCAGATGGATGAAGTGATCAACACCGGTCGTGAAATTCTTGCCCAGCAAACGCGTGATCGCCTGCAGACCTACCTCGACAACTACGGCACCGGCATCACGATCAACCAGTTGAACATTGCGCAGTCGCAACCACCTGAGCAGGTGCGTGCTGCGTTTGACGACGTCATCAAAGCCAGCGAAGACAACCAGAGCATCCAGAACGACGCCCGCCGCTATGCCAGCCAGGTCGTGCCGGAAGCGCGCGGTAATGCGCTGCGCCAGAAGGAAGAAGCCAATGCCTACAAGGATCAGGTTGTCGCCCGCGCCCAGGGTGAGGCCCGCCGCTTTGATGACTTGCTGGTGGAATACGAGAAAGCGCCGGAAGTAACCCGTCAGCGTCTCTACCTCGATGCAATGCAAGCTGTGCTGAGCAGCAGTTCCAAGGTGATGGTGGATGTCGAAGGTGGCAACAACATGATTTACCTGCCGCTGGATCAACTGCTGAATCAGGCACGTCGTGCCAATGAAGACGCCGCTGCGATTGATCCGAATACCGGTACCACCACCTTTACCGTGACACCGCAGTCCCGTCAGCCTTCAACCCGCGAGGTCACCCGCTAATGAAAGTCTCCGGCTTTGCTCCACTCATCCTGCTGGCAGTCATTGGACTGTTGGTATCCAACTGCCTTTACGTTGTGCGCGAAACCAACCGCGCTGTGTTGCTGACCTTCGGTGAAGTCACCAACAGCGAAGTCGCGCCCGGTCTGCACTTCAAGATTCCCGGCGTGCATCGCGTACGCATATTTGACGGCCGCATCCAGACACTGGACGCCGAAACCGCCAGCTATCTCACGTCGGAAAAGAACTACCTCGAAGTGGATTCGTTCGCGAAATGGCGCATTTCCAACACCGCGCTGTTCTATACCGCCACCTCGGGTGACGAAGTCATTGCCAACAACCTGTTGGCCCAGCGCATCAATACCGGCTTGCGCAACGAGTTCGGTTCGCGCACCAAGCATGAAGTGGTATCGGGTGAACGCGACCAGTTGATGACGAACCTGACGCTGTCGCTGAACCAGTTCACGCAGCAGCAGCTCGGCATTGAAGTGGTCGATGTGCGCGTCAAGAAAATCGATCTGCCGGATGGCGTCAGCGATAACGTCTATAACCGCATGGCTTCCGAGCGGCAGGAAGAAGCGCAGGAACTGCGTTCCACCGGTCGTGAAATTGCCGAAGGTATTCGCGCGGATGCTGATCGCCAGAAGATCGTCATCGAAGCCGAAGCCTATCGCGATGCCGAACAGGCACGTGGTGAAGGGGATGCCATGGCCGCCAATATCTATGCGGCTGCCTACAGCAAGAACCCGGAGTTCTACGAGTTCACACGCAGTCTCAATGCCTATCGCCAGACCTTCTCCAACACTGGCGACCTGCTGCTGCTCAGCCCCGACAGCGACTTCTTCAAGTACATGAAGAACGACACCGTCCCACGCTGATTCGCCATGACACCGAAAGCAAATCGCTGGCAGTTACCCGACGGCGTGGACGAAGTCCTGCCGCCCAGGGCATTGCAGCTGGAAACCCTGAGCCGCGAAATCCTCGAGCTCTATGGCACCTGGGGTTACTCGCTGATCAAGACGCCGCTGATCGAGTTTCTCGATTCGCTGCACATCGTCCCCAGCCAGGAGTTGCTACTCAACACCTTCACGCTGGTTGATCAGCTGAGCGGCCGCAACATGGGCGTGCGCTCCGACATCACGTCGCAAGCCGCACGTATCGATGCACACGTGTTGCAGCAACAAGGCCCAACGCGCCTTTGTTATGCAGATACTGTGTTGCGCACGCGACCAAAGGGCCAGCTGGGTTCGCGCAGCCCGCGCCTGATCGGCGCCGAGCTCTATGGCCATTCCGGTGTTGAAAGCGATCTCGAAGTTATCAGCCTGCTGCTGCACACCTTGGAAATTGCTGGCATCGAACGCCCATTGCTGGCACTGGGCCACAGCCACATCTGTCGCGAATTGCTACAGGCTGCCGACTTGCCACCGCTGCAGACAGCCGAACTGTTTGAAGCACTGCAGAACAAGGCCAGCACTGACATCAGTCGTTTGCTGGAACAAAACCCGTTGCCAGCAGAATTGGCCGAGTCACTGCGTCAGTTGCCCAACCTGCATGGTGATGCATCCGTACTGGCGACAGCGCGCAAAATTTTCCGCAGCGCCAGTCACACGTTGCAAGCCGCACTCGATCAACTCGACACCTTGGTTGCGGCGCTGCAATTGCGTTTCCCGAACCAGCACATCTATCTCGACCTGTGCGAGCTGCGCGGTTACGACTACCACACTGGCGCGATTTTCTCGGCGTATGTCGAAGGCCATGGTGAAGCCATCGCCAACGG
>JAZKEH010000209.1:0-3678 GCA_040387155.1 Pseudomonadota bacterium
TTGTGACCAACGGGGTCGATCTTTCAGTCCAGACCTTGCTGGGCGCAATCGGCATTACGCTGACCACCTTCACCGGTGCGGCAACAATCCACACCACCACCATCGGCGCGGGTGCCCACACGATCACTACCGGCAGCGGTGTTTCCACCGTTAATGCGTCCGGCCAGGCAGCAGGCGCCCAAACCATCAACGGTGTGGGCCTGACGACAGTTGACGCAACCATCAGCGGTGCCGGCAGCCAGGTAATTGGCACCACCAATGGCGGCAATCTGGTAACGGTGAATGCAACCATCGGCGCGGTTGGCGCGCAGACCATTGCCAGTACCAGCAGCAGCAATGTCACCATCGTCGCTTCTGCAGCCTCGGGTTCGCAGACCATCACTACCGCAGGGGGTAACGACAATGTGACAACCACGGGCGCTGCCGGTCAGGCGGCCACCATCTCTACCGGTGGCGGCAATGATGTAATCGTTGCAGGTCTGAGCACGGATCTGATCACCGGCGGTACCGGTGCCGACACCATGAGCGGCGGTGGCGGTACCGACATTTTCCAGATGGGTGCCGACGGCTCGCTGGTCGCGACGAGAGACATCATCACCGACTTCAATACTGCCGGTGCTGATGTGCTGCAATTTGGCGCTGCTACTGCAGTGTTGTTGACCGCCGATGCCTCGGCACTGGTTGCAGGTGCCAACGTCAATAGTTCGACCGGTGGCTTGCTCAGCTTCCACGCCGCGGACACCACGCTGGCGCAGCAGATTGCCGCTATCCAGGCCGACGTGCAGCTGGATGCGGCAAACTCGGTAGCCATGTTCATCAACGGGGGTAACACCTACGTCTACTACGCGGGCATTGCGGTGGGCAACGTTGATGACCAACTGATCCAGTTGTCGGGTATCGTCTCGTTGACTACGATGGTTGGCGGCACGACGCTGGTAATCAGCTAAAGGAGTATCCGGTCCCGGCTCCTTGAGCCGGGATTGTCCACCTTTGAAGCCCCGTCCTTCTCCGCCTTTTCAACGCGGCTCGGTGTTGCCCACGGCAGGTGTTCTACCGCCGATTTAAGGGTTTTACCTGCTTATCCGACCTGTGTCTCTGACTCAAAATCTGCCTGTCTGTTCACATTCGTGGTCCATGACTTGTTCGCTTGTAAACCCAAGGGAATAACCGTTTTATTGTTCAGGAGAAATGCATGAAAGTTCCCCATCGATTAAAAAGCCTTGCCGGCGCTGTAAGTCTGGCTGCCTGTACCCTGCTGGCCAGCCCGCTGACCAGTGCGCAGGAAGCCTATTGGGATGGTGCGTACGCTGGCTTCAATGCCGGGGTAACCGACACCGATGCCAATGGCCGTCCAGTATTCACCCGCTTTCAGGGCCTCGGCCTGAACGTAACCTCAATTACCGAAGACGATGACGACAATGGCTTCAAGGCGCTGTTGGGCTATCGTTTCAATCGCCACCTCGCCGTCGAAGCCAGTGCCTTTGATCTGGGCAAGTTCGGTCTGCGCGCGGTAATTGCGCCCGATTCCAACCTGGCCACCAACATCCGCCCACTGGGTTATGCGGTTGATATGGTTGGCATGCTGCCGATCTCGCAATCCAACATGTTGTTTGCGCGTGTAGGTCTTAACCACGCCCAGGTGCGTGAATATTCCTCCGTGCGCAATCTGCCCGGCTTTCCGTTCGCCGACAGCGACGACAGCGAGTTCAATTGGAAATATGGTGCGGGCTTCCAGCATGACTTCAACAATGCGTTCTCGCTGCGAGCCGAGTGGGAACGTTACAACCTTGATGAACCAATTGGCGTCATGGACGATGTGAACATGTATTCGTTGGGCTTGCTGTACCGCTTTGGTGGCAGAGTGGCCCCGCCGGTTGCTGTCGTTGAACAGACACGCGCCGCAACACCGCCACCACCACCCCCTCCGCCGCCACCCCCACCACCGCCGCCGCCAGCACCAACGCGCGTGACGCTGATGTCGGACGCGACGTTTGATTTTGACCAGGCGACCCTGAAGCCGGAAGGCCGTGCCGAACTCGACAAGCTGATCAGCGACCTGCGTCCGCTTGAATACGGTTCGATCACCGTTGAAGGCCACACCGATCGCATCGGTTCCACTGACTACAACCAGGGCTTGTCCGAACGTCGTGCCCAGGCTGTGCGCGACTATCTGGTCAACACCGGCAACATTCCGGCGGCCAAGGTCAGCTCCAGCGGCAGAGGCGAGTCTTCACCAGTGACACGCGCTGACCAGTGTACGAACCAGGACAGACCGGCGTTGATCACCTGTCTGGCACCGGATCGTCGTGTGGAAGTTGAAGTAGTCGGCACAAGGTAATACGCAATACGCATAAGGAGGCATGCATGAAGGCGTTCTATCCAACCAAAAGCTGCACCAGCGCTTTGAGTCTGGTAGTCGCCACGGCAATGCTGAGCTCTATCGCAGTTGGGCAGGAAGCCCGTTGGGATGGTTGGTACGCCGGCTTCAATGCCGGTGTTACCGACACGGACGCCGATGGGCGTCCCATCTTCACCACCATGCAGGGCCTTGGTCTGACGCTGACCTCCATCGACGAAGACGATGAGGACAACGGTTTCAAGGCATTGCTGGGTTATCGGTTCAATCGCCATTTCGCAGTGGAAGCGAGTGGCTTTGATCTCGGCAAGTTTGGCTTCCGGTCGGTTATCGCACCGGATTCCAATCTCGCTGGCAACATCCGCCCAATGGGTTATGCCCTGGATGCGGTTGGCATGCTGCCGTTTTCCGAAACCAACATGCTGTTTGCACGAGTCGGCCTGAACTATGCCGAAGTGCGCGAATATTTTTCTGCCCGCAATCTCGCCAGCCATCCGTTCCCGAACAGTGATGAGAAGGACGCGAACTACAAATTCGGCGTCGGCTTCCAGCACGACTTCAG
The DNA here is from genome assembly GCA_040387155.1 of Pseudomonadota bacterium. Classification (GTDB taxonomy): domain Bacteria; phylum Pseudomonadota; class Gammaproteobacteria; order Pseudomonadales; family Pseudohongiellaceae; genus CAILUG01. Next base: position 2,919 of record JAZKEH010000209.1, read on the forward strand.
TGGCAGGCTGTCGATGCGAGCAGAATGGGAACACTACAATCTTGACGAGCCGATCGGTGTCATGGACGACGCCAACTTCTATTCAGTGGGATTGCTCTATCGTTTTGGTGGCAATGAAGTGGCTCCGCCAGTCGCAGTGGCTGACGCAGCACCTCCCTCGCCGCCGCCACCTCCGCCACCACCACCTCCGCCGGCGCCAGTACGCATCACGCTGTCGGCCGAAGCGCTGTTTGATTTCGACAGGGACACGCTGAAACCCGCGGGCAAGGCAGAACTGGATGATCTGATCACGGCGTTGGGTGATGTGGATTACGACCTTATCAATGTGACCGGTCATACCGATCGCATTGGCACTGAAGAATACAACCTGGATTTGTCGCAACGTCGCGCGGATACAGTGAAGGATTATCTGGCCGCGAGCCGGTCATGGGTGCTGATCAATGCAGGAACATGTCCAGCGCAGCGGCGATTGCCTGTCTGCAACCTGACCGTCGTGTCGAAGTCGAAATAGTGGGTACCAAATAATGAATTTTGAAGTTGAGCCGTTGCCGTACGCGCAGGATGCGCTGGAACCTGTGATCAGCAGCATGACAGTGGATTTCCACTACAACATGCATCACAAAGGCTACATGAAGAAGCTGAAAACCGCGTTGGAAGGCACGCCTGCCGCCGACAAGTCGCTGGAAGACGTGGTGAAGACCTCTGGTGGCATGGTGTTCAACAATGCTGCCCAGGTGTGGAACCACACGTTCTTCTGGAA
>JAZKEH010000210.1:0-3847 GCA_040387155.1 Pseudomonadota bacterium
GGCCAGAGTTTGTACTTCGGCGGCAATGGCGGACTGGGTGTGGTCAACGCGATCTACAAACGTCCCGAAGCCGGTGACGATCTTCACGGCGAAATCGGCGTGTATGCCGGCGATTTCAAGACCCGCGAAATGTACGGCAATGTGACGACGCCGCTATTCGGTCGTGACAACCATTATCTGATGGTGTTCGGTCGCACCTATGAAACCGAAGCACATGAGATCTTCGACGAGTCTACTTATGTCGACAACGTGCTGGCGCTTGGCGGTCATCACGAGTTTCCGTACAGCTACAACTCGCTCGGCATCAAGTACCTGTGGGTGATCAATGAGGACTCCGAGCTCCGTCTTGGCTACCAGTGGAACACGATTGATTTCGAAGACTCCTTCCCCAGCACCACGGTCTACACACCGAACTACACCGACTTTCCGATGGCGCAAGCCAGCTTCAAGACCAGCTTTAGCGACAACATGGACTATGAAGCCGAAGCCTATTTCACAGATCCACGTCTGAAGAACACCGAGTTCCTGGCGCGTGTATGCGGCATTCCTCGCTTGCAGGATTTGCCAGCCGCCGTGCAAACCCAGGCGCGTGCCCAAGGCATCACCGTATTCCGCACGGCCGCGCAATTCGAAGCGTTCGCCGCTACTGTGCCTAACCTGCCTGCCGGGTGTGTGACGTCGCCCTTCTCAGTCCTGGGCGCCACCAATGCCACGACATCTGCTCGCGCCGGTATCTATGTCGATGCACAGGGTCGCCCATACGGCACGCTGGCCAATCCATTCCCGATTGGCGCGCCGATTGGTTATGCCATTGAAAGCATTTCCGGCTTTGGTCTTGGCGCGCCGGTGAAAGGTGTAGGCGATGCCGACCAGGCCACCGCAGGATATGTCGACTACGGTTTCAACAACCGCCTGAAGTACTCCTTCAACGACAACTTCCAGGGCGTGCTCGGCTACCAGAACATCACTTATCGCGACAACTCCGACAAGGTCTACGGCATGAAGCGCGACAAGGTCGAGAGTAATGGCATCTACGGTGAGTTGCGTTTCAGTTCCGACTACTTTGTTCAAACCAATATTTCATTGGCTGGCCGCAAGGACTTCAACAATCTGTTCGAAGACGAAAACATCTGGAAGTACGGTGTGCGTCAGGATTTACCCGGTGGCTTCTACCTGCGTTCCAACGGCGGTACTTCCTACAGCCAACCCACGGTTGCCGAAGCGGGTTTGATTCTGGGCCGTGTCAGCAACCCGAATCTGGAAACGCAGCATGTTGAAAGCTACAGTTTTGGCGTGGGCATCAACGGTGATGCCTTCGACGGCACCTATAACGTTGAGATTGGCACGTTCGATACGACCATCGACAACCAGTTTGGTTCGGCCGCCTTGCGCAACGTCTGCATCAACTACCCCAACGTGCGCCCGCAGGACATCAACCCCAACGTCATCGTGCCGACCGAGTTCTGCAACTTCGCGCTGGCGAACGGTTTGCCCGACACCACCACGACTACGTTCAACCTGGTCACTGCGCAAGACATCAGCGGCGTCACGCTCGACATCGCGTTCGACTTTGACCAGTGGCAGGCGGACTTTTCGTTCACTGACATGGAGTCGCTGGAGCCGAACCCGATCTACAACCAACCGGCGATTCTCGATCATGTTGGCACAGTGCTGACGACGATTGTGCCAGGCGAAGCTGGCACGGCTCGCACGCGTCAATCGGGTGAACGCGCCGAGTGGTCGGCTTCACTGCTGCTGTCGTGGACTCCCTCTGAACGCTGGGTGCTGTCGTTGAATCCCAAGTGGCAGGGACCGGAGTGGAACTGGGCACCGACTGGCGCGGCGCGCCTCGTCAATGCGGCCGGTCAACGTACCACGCCCGATGAAAACTTCGGTGACTACGTTGTTGTAAATGGTTCCGTGCAGTACTTCATGGGACAGAACCTGGAACACCGCTTCCTGCTGCGCGTCGTCAACATTCTCGGCGAAGACTATTACGAGCGCGGCGGCTTCGGTAACCAGCAACTGTCACGTGCCGGTGCGCGCGGCGAAGTAGGTCTCAACGATTCCAACTACTACTACGCGTACGGCTGGAACGGCAAACCCCGCTCGTTCTGGGCCCAGTACGAATACAAGTTCTGAGGAGGCTATTCACATGAGCGTCGACCGTCGCAAGTTTTTGTCATGGACTCTCGGCACCGGTGCCGGCATTTCTGCCAGCGCCCTGCCCCTGTCGATCCAGCGGGCACTGGCTGCAGAGCCCGCTGTAGAGACCGGCACCATTCAGGACGTCAAACACATTGTCATCCTGATGCAGGAAAACCGTGGTTTCGATCATTACTTCGGCACGATGCGCGGCGTGCGCGGTTTCGGGGATCGCTTCCCGATCCCGCTCGCCAGTGGCAAGCCGGTGTGGTTCCAGTCGAACGGTGAACGCGAAGTGCCGCCGTTCCATATGGACCCCAACGCGTTCAACGCGCTGCTGGCGCCGAGCACGCCCCACAGCTTTGCGGATTCGCAAGGCGCGTGGAACCAGGGCAGCACCGGCTTCTGGCCGCTGTACAAGAAAGACAACTCGATGGGCTATTACAAACGCGAAGACATTCCGTTCCAGTTTGCCTTGGCGGAAGCCTTCACGATTTGTGATGACTACCATTGCTCAATCACGTCAGGCACTGACCCGAATCGTATTACGTTCTGGGCCGGTTCCAACTTCAATCCGGCATTGGCGTCGAAGGGCATCAATTGCACTGACACGGATTCCGAACCGGACAATCTGCGTTGCTGGATAGGCAATCCTGAAAAGGACATCTGGCCGGTACCTGGCTACACGTACAAGGACTCGGCCTTTGAATGGCCAACGCTGCCGGATCTTTTGCAGGCAGCTGGCGTGTCGTGGCGCGTCTATCAAGACCCGAATGACAACTGGACCGGCGCGATGCATGGCTGCCTCGCCTTCGCCAGTTTCCGCAATGCCAAACCTGGTTCGCCGGTTTACGAACAAGGCATGTCGCACTGGTCATTGGAACAACTGGCTGAACACGTGAAGAACGACACGCTGCCGACTGTGAGTTGGGTGCTGCCGCCACGTGATTTCTCCGAGCATCCCGGTGCGCCATCAAGTCCACAAAAAGGCGGCTACTTCACTGAACAGGTTCTGGATGCGCTGACCGCGAGTCCTGAAGTCTGGAGTCGCACCGTGTTTCTGCTGACGTTCGATGAGAACGATGGCTTGTTCGATCATCTGCCTGCACCGGCGCCACCTTCATACAACCCGGATGGCACGCTGGCAGGCAAAGCGACGCTGCCGCTGGATGGCGAGTACTTCTCTGATCCAGAGCGCAAGCATCTCGACAAGCGCGATGTAGCTTCCGGCACGGTACGACCATTCGGCCTCAGTGCGCGCGTGCCGATGTATGTGGTATCGCCCTGGAGCAAGGGTGGCTGGGTGTGCTCGGAAGTATTCGATCACACATCGCTTGCGCTGTTCTTTGAGAAACGTTTTGGTTTCACGGTGCCCAACGTAAGTCCGTGGCATCGCGCCGTGTGTGGTGATCTGACGAGCGCTTTTGATTTTTCTGGTGGCAAGGACGCTGCCTTCTCTTCCTTGCCCGCGATGGCAAACTGGGCGGCTATCGAAGCCGAGCAAAAGCAGCGCGGTCCTTACGTCGTGCCAACATCTGATCAGCCGCTGTTCCAGGAAACTGGTACACGTCCCTCACGTGCGCTGGGGTATGAACTGCATGTCGACGCCGCGATGCACACCGACAAGTCTTTGACATTGCAGTTCCGCAATACAGGAACCGTCGGCGCGGTGTTCCATGTGTACGACAAGCTCAACCTGGAG
>JAZKEH010000211.1:0-5048 GCA_040387155.1 Pseudomonadota bacterium
TGAGCCGCTGACGCCAACTGGCGTGAACAAGCAACGCCTGCTGGATCTCGATCGCTACGACCTTGTCTTCTATGTCAGCAGCAATGCGGCCACCATCGGTCTTGATGCCATCGACAATTACTGGCCGCAGTATCCCGCCCATATCCAGAACTTCGCCGTCGGCCCGGGCACCGCGGCCGTGTTACAAAGTCGTGGCCTCGATGTGGCTTGGCCTGCCGAACGCATGAGCAGCGAGGCGATGCTGGCCTTGCCGCAATTGCAACAGATCAGTGGCAACAAGGCCTTGATCGTGCGCGGCGTGGGCGGGCGGGAAATTCTGGCGGAAGGCTTGTTGGGGCGTGGCGCCAGTGTGGACTACGTTGAGCTCTATCAACGCAAGCAGCCTGTCTACCCGGCCGACTACCTGCAGCAGCACTATCAGCAGCAAACACCAGCCGCGGTCGTCGTCAGCAGCGCCGAAGCGCTCGACAATCTTCATCTGTTTTTTGCACCACTTGGCTGCTGGAACAAATTGCCGCTGTTCGTTTCCTCGGAGCGGCTGGCAGAGCACGCGCGCACGCTCGGGAATAGTGGTGCCGTGGTCATGGCGGGCGCGAGTGATGCCGCTATAATCGAGGGATTGAAGGATTTTTCGTGGTGAAGCCTGCATGACTGACAGCAACAACAACGAGACAATCTTTGTGGAAAGCCGCCGGGCCGAGCCGCCGCGCTCGCGCACTGGCATCCTGACGCTGTTGTTGCTGACACCTGTCGCGTTGGCCGCGCTTGGCTGGTTCAGCTGGCAGCAACACCAGACACTGACCGCCTTGCAGGCCGATTACCAGAATCTCACCAGTACCGCCGGCCAGGTCAGTTCCCTGCAGCAAACCCAAAGCAGTTTCAACGACAGCCAGCAGCGGCTGGATCAGCAAGTGTCCCTGGTGGAGCAAGGCCTGCAACAACTGCAGAGTGCTCAACAGCAGCTGAGCACATCGCAACAACAGGTACAGAGTTCCATGCAGCAACAGCTGCAAATGACACTGACCAGTCTGAATGATCAATCGGGTCAGCTGAACATGATCGACCAGGAGCTGGCGTCGCTGCGTACGCGCGTGGCGAATACCGGCGCTGGCGCCATTCGCGCACAGCTGCTGGCCGAAGTGCAGGGCATGCTGCGCTTGGCGGAACAGCGTTTGCGCATTGCGCAGGATGTGGAGAGTGCCATCGTCATCGTGCGCAGTGCGGATGGCCTGCTGGCGCAAATCGGTGATGCTGATGTTGCCGCCATCCGCGGACAACTGACGGGTGATCTCGCTGCTCTGCAAGCGGTGCAACAAGTGGATGTGTACAAGCTCCACGCACAGCTTGGAGAGGCAATTGAGCAGCTGGCGTCCCTGACCGCCGTCTCAAAATCGGCAGTGGACGACATGCAGGTGGATGCACCCATGTCGACAACACCGCCGGAACCAGGCTGGGTCGACCAGACAATGGATTTTCTTGGCCAGTATTTCGTGGTTACCCAACGCGACAGCGCGATCACGCCGCTGTTGTCACCAGAGCAGGTCTGGTTCATTCGCAAAAGTATTGAGCTGCAGTTGCAGCAGGCACGGCTTGCCGTGCTGAGTGGTGACGCCGCCTTGTTCAAAGTGGCGCTGACAGAGGCGCAGTCGGCCATCACTGCCAACTTGCAGGGGCGCGACAAGGAAGCGCTGCTGAGTGCGCTGAACGAGATGGAAGCTGCCCAGCTGCGACCGCAGTTGCCGTCGCTGACAGCAACACTGGCAGCAGTGCAGCAGTTGCAAACATCCGCGCCAGCAGTTGCGGCACCGGGTCCGGCCCAGTGAGACGCTGGCTGCTCTATCTGCTGTTACTGACCTTTGTCGCCAGCTTTGCCTACGTTGTGTTGCGTGGCATCAATCCAGGCTATGTGCTGGTCTATGTCGGCGGATACAGTTTTGAGACAACGGTAGTTGCACTTGTCATGGCCGTGCTGGTGCTCGTGGTCGTGTTCAACCTGTTGCTGTGGTTGTTGCGCGTGCTGAACCCACTGCGGCTGCGCGATACCCGTCTGTTCCGTCGTTTCTTCAACAAGCAGGACCCGGTCGGTGCGAGCCAGCAAGGTCTGCAGGATTTGTTGCTGGGTAATTGGCAGCAGGCCTACAAGCTGCTGGTTGAAAACGCAGAGCAGGTCGAGAGTCCTTGCACCAACTATCTTGCCGCCAGCCTTGCCGCTTTCCAGCGCAACGACAGAGCGGGTTGGACTTTCTGTCTGGATCGCGCCGAGAAGAAGGCGGGTTCACAGGCGCATGGTGTGCGTAGTCTGCGAGCGCTGCTGGAGACCCGTAGCGGTGAACGTCAGCAGGCACTGGCATTGCTGCAGGGTTTGCAGCGCATGATTCCCAATCAGCCGTTCGTGTTGCAGTTGCTGCAGGAAAACTACCGCGCGCTGGAAGACTGGAACAGCCTCGAAGAGATTCTGCCGGATATTGAACGTCGTCATGTGCTGACAGCACCAGCGTTGCTGGAATTGCAGGATGAGGTTTACAAACACTTGCTGCAGCAAGCCGGCAGCGAAGGCAAGGAATCACTCGCGCTGTGCTGGAAGCAAATGCCGAAGCCGCTGCGGACCCATGCCCACATCAATGCTGTCTACATCCAACAGTTGCTGAAGCAGAGCCAGGATGTTGAAGCGTCGACGATATTGATGAACTTCCTGAAGAAGGAGTGGAGCGATGAAATCGTCGCCTTGCTTGGTCACATCAATGCAGGCGCACCGCAGCAGCAACTGGCGTTGCTGGAAAACTGCCTGAAGCAGCATCCTGAAAATCCCACCCTGTTGCTGACACTGGGTCGCGTTTCGCTGCGTAACCAGCTGTGGCGCAAGGCGCGCGAGTACTTCGAGAAGGCATTGCCGCTGGCGCGTACTTCGCAACAAAGCGCGCAGATCAATGCAGAACTGGCACGCTTGCTGGAGCAGATGGGAGAGCGCGAAAAGAGTCTGCTGTGCTATCAACAGGCAGTGAAGACGCTGGAAAAATTCTGACGCCCGCTTACTTCGACGTCATTACCCACACGCCATTCCAGTCCTTCGGCGGAGTTTCCTGCAGCACACGGCAACGCTCGATATAGGTGTGTGACAGTTTGTCATCGGCATTGGCCTTCAGCGCTTCGTTGAAGCTGTTCGTCGCCTTCTGCCAATTGCCGCGCCGATACTGGGTGACGCCCTCGTTGAACTGATTGACGTTGTCCATCAGGTTCGGAAAAGTCTCCTCACTGTGGTAGTCGAGCACTTCGTAGATGCCAACTGGCTTGGTCTTTCCCTTCACGACCACGAGGTCGACGTCGCGTAGGCGATAGGTGCCGCGCAGCTTGGCCTTGGTGAATTCGCTGATCAGGATGCGGGCTGAGTATTGTTTGCAGGCGCTTTCGAGGCGGGCAGCGAGATTTACGCCGTCGCCGATCATTGTGTAATCCATGCGTTTCGGCGAACCAATGTTGCCGGACACAACCAGCCCGGTGTTCAGACCGACGCTGTGTTCAAGCGGCGCCTGGCCGTGCGCTACCCGCACTTTGTTCCATTCCCACAAGCCCGTCATCATGCTGATCGCTGCGCGCACGGCGCGATCTTCGTTGTCGTCATACGACACCGGAATGCCGAAACCGGCCATGATGGCATCGCCGATGAACTTGTCGAGCATGCCGCCCTGGCGGGTGATGCAGTCGACCATGATTGTGAAGTACTCATTGAGCATCTTGACGGTGCCCTGGGCACCCAGCGCTTCAGTGATCGTCGTGAAGCTGCGGATGTCGGAAAACAGCACAGTGATTTCGCTGCTCTTGCCGCCGAGGATTTCGTCGCCGTGGCCACCGGACAGCAGCTGGTCGGCAACGCCTGGGTCCATGTAGCGCGACATTGTCGACTTCATGCGCTTTTCCGAGCTGATGTCTTCGACCATCAACATCGAGCCGAGGTTCTTGCCTTCGGAATTCTGCAGCGGCAACACGCTAAGGTTGGCTGATATCTTGCCGGACGGAAAATTCAGCTCGGCATCCATCACCAGCACCGACTCGCGCGTCTCCTGCACGTTGGCAACCTTGTCCATGATCCAGCTGTTGGCATCGACGAAAAATTCATTCGCTGGTTTGTTCAGGATTTCCTTGTCGGCGACGCCGAGGATGCGCAGGCCTGACTTGTTGCAGGTAATGATCCTGCCGTCTTCGTTCAGTGTGATTACGCCGTTCGACATCGACTGCAGCATGCCGTCGCTGTAGTTCTTCATGTTCTGGATGTCTTCAAACAGTTTGGCGTTTTCCAGTGCGATGGATACTTGCGCGGTAAACGCCTTCAATCGACTTTCATCTTCAGCGGTGAACGAGCCACCTTTCTTGTTGAGGACCTGGGTGACACCGATACACTTGCCATTCTTGTTGATGATCGGCACGCAGAGAATGGAGCGGGTGAAGAAGCCGGTCTGGCGATCAAAGGCTGGATTGAAACGCAGGTCGGCGTAGGCGTAGGGAATGTTCACCGATTCGCGGGAGGTAAACACGGCGCCCGCAATACCCGCCGTATTTGGCAGTCGTATCTCACCAAGCGTTTGACCCATCGCGACGCGAGAGAACAGCTGTGAACTTTTCTCATCGTTGAGAAACAGTGTGGAGCGCTCGGCATTCAGCATGCGAGTGGCTTCACTCATCACGCGTGTCAGCAGTGGACCGAGATCCAGTTCAGAAGTGATGTCGGCCACGAGATCCAGAAACTTCATTTCCTTCTCGCGGATCTTCTGCATGTGCTCGACATACTGCGAGCTTTGCAGTGCCACCGATGCCTGCGTGGTAATTTCTTCGAGCAACGCCATATCATCCTGCGTAAAACCACCCCTGGTTTTGTTCAGGATCTGGATGACGCCGATGATGTCGTTACGTGCCGTCTTCAGCGGCGCGCACAGAATGTTCTGGGTCTTGAAACCGGTTTGTTCGTCGATGTGCTTGCTGAAGCGCTTGTCCTTGTAAGGTGCGTCGATGATCTCGCCGTTACCACTGGTGAAGACCGCGCCCGCGATGCCGGA
>JAZKEH010000212.1:0-1740 GCA_040387155.1 Pseudomonadota bacterium
ATCTGCCGCGCCAACGTCATCGGATCAAACGGCTTGATGATGACAGCAAACGCACCGATGCCCACGTACTCATCGATTTCCTTCTGCTGCACCTTCGCCGTCATGAACAGAATCAACCGCTTGCTGACGTCGAGCTTTTCGCGCAGGTGTTTCAGCGTGGTCGGCCCATCCATCTGCGGCATCATGACGTCGAGCAGCAAGACCTGCGGATCAAAATCGGCGGCTTTCTGCAGCGCCATCTCGCCACTGTCGCAGCTCAACACAGTGAGCTTGCCGACTTTTTCCAGTGCCACACTGGTCACCATGCGAATTGACGCATCGTCTTCTACATGCAGCACGCGTTGTAAGGTTGTGGTCATGCGATCTCCTTGATTACTCCCGTTCCGATATTAGCAGCAGGTTTGCGTCAATGTATTGGCAGGCGGAACCAGAACCGCGTGCCCTTGTCGGCACAGGATTCGAAGCCGATTTCGCCATGCATGCGTTCGATCAGTTCCTTGCAGATAACCAGGCCTAACCCGGTGCCACCTTTGCTGCGGTTGTTGCTGCTGTCGGCCTGCGAGAATTTCTGGAAGATGCGCTCACGGAACGACTCGGGAATGCCAGAGCCTTGGTCGATGATGCTGACCTCTACCTGGTCCTCAATTATCTTGTGGTCCAGCAGCACCTTGCTGCCACGCGGTGAAAACTTGCAGGCATTCGACAACAGATTGGTGAGCACCTGAATCAAACGCATTGAATCGACATTGACCGTTACCGGTTGCGTGCCGGTGCGCTGCAGGAAGACGCCGAGCGGCTCGGCATAGCTGGTCAGTGTCAGCAGCGTTTCATCCAGCAGTGGGATCAGCGCCTGCGGTGCGAACTCAAAATGCATTTTGCCTGCCAGCAGTTTTTCCATGTCGAGCAGGTCGTTGATCAGCGCGGCGAGCCGCTGGCTGTTCTGGTGCGCCACGCCGAGCATCTCGCTCATCATCATTGGCACCTCGCCGAGTACGCCACCCAGCACCAGACTCAAGGCGCCTGAGATTGACGTCAGCGGGGTGCGCAGTTCATGGCACACCGTCGACACAAATTCGTCCTTCATTTTCTCCATGTGCTTGATGGCCGTGATGTCGCGCATCACCACCACTGCACCGATCTTGCGGTCCTCGGCATCAACCAGATGTTCGGCATTGCAGACGATGGGGCGGTCGGGTTGCCCGGTGGCGCGGATCAGCAGCTCCTGGTCTCGCACTGTCTCCCCGCGCAGGACCCGGGTAAGCGGATTGTCGATCAGCGGCAGGCGATCGGTGCCATTGGACGCAAACAGCTGGAAATACTGGGACCAGCGCTCACGCGGAACCAGGCCGGGATCAATGCCGTGCCAGCGCCGCGCAATGGAGTTCACGTGCTGGATATTGCCGTTGATGTCGGTGGTAATCAGGCCGTCCGGCAGGAATTCCAGCAGGCGCGCCAGCGACAGCGAGGCCGTCAGCTCCTGTTGGCGACTGACCCGCGACTCCATCAGGTAGACCGCCTGTTTGCCCAGCTTCTGCAGCAACTCGCGCTGGGGAGCAGTGAGCTGCATCGGCTGGCGATCAACCACACACAAGGTGCCGTAGCAGAGGCCTTGCTCGGAAAACAGGGGCACCCCGGCATAGAAACGGATGCCGTTCTCTTCGACCACCCCGGGATGGTTGACGAACCGCGGGTCGAGCTTGGCATCGGGCACTTCCAGGATTTCCCGGTGCAGAATGGCGT
>JAZKEH010000213.1:0-9060 GCA_040387155.1 Pseudomonadota bacterium
GCCACGGAAGCCGGCTACCATGAAGCTGCCTTCAACGGCGGCCCTTTCGGCGCTGAAGTAATCCAGAACTCCGGTTTCGGCGGCTTCAAGTACGACCTGAGCGATTCCACCCAGTTCTTCGGCCAGTTTCTGGTCGGCCGTACCGAGTCGAACACCTACAACCGTCGTGGCAACCCGGAAATGGGTCAGCAGTACTTCGCGACAATCTATCGTGACAACGCCTACCTGCCGGCTGAACTAGCCGCAGAGATGGATCGCCTCAGCCTCACCTCGTTGCGCTTTGACAAGATCGGCCAGGTCCGCAACGGCAAGTACAACTTCTATGACAAACGCGATGACGCCAACATCGCCCAGACCTATTCTGCTTCCGCTGGCTTCGACCATCTATTCGCCAATGAATGGAGCCTGCGCGGCACCTACCAGTACGGCGAATCCAAGCTGACGTCTGAAGCTGAGGGCATCATCCGGGTTGACCACTGGTATCTGTCACTCGATGCCGTGCGTGATCCACGAACAGGCGCCATCATGTGTAACATCCAGCGCGTGAATCCGTCGATTCAACAGTTGGAAGCAGCGGCTGCCGGCAAGACGGTACTGACCACCATGATCAACCAGTATCCAAGTGCGTTGATGCCAATCACCAACATCCTCGCCACGCCGCAGGAATCGATCCGTGACTGCGTACCCAACAACTTCTTTGGTCTGGGCAATTCGTCGAAAGAAGCCGACGACTACATGCTCAGCGACAAGAAAGGTATTCGCGATCTCGATCAGCACTTCTCCGAATTGCTGCTCACCGGTGACCTGCACGAAGGCTGGGGCGCGGGTTCGATCAACTTCGCTGCCGGTCTGACCTTCCGCAAGGAATGGTTCAACCAGATCACGACACCGGTTGAGTTTGAGCGTTCAACCATCAACGCACCGGAAGTTGGCGTGCGCGGCATTTCTGCCGGCATCACCGGTGGCAACCGCTCGATTCACCAGTTCTCCGCTACTTCGTGGGCAACCGGCGAAAATGATGTGTGGGAGATGTTCAGTGAGTTGAACGTGCCAATCTGGGAAGGCGCCAGCGGCAACCAGCGTCTCGACACCAACTTCGCATTCCGTCGCTCCGACTACACGCAAACCGGTTCGATCGACAGCTGGAAATACGGCCTCGAACTGCAGGCAATGGAAGATCTGCGCTTCCGTGTTACCAAGTCGCGCGACGTGCGTGAACCGACCTTCCAGGAACAGTTCGAGTCTGGCGGCGGTGGTGCCAACATCGTTGACCGTGCCCGCGCCAACGCCAACTACACCATCACGATCCTGACACTTGGCAACGCCAGCCTGTTGCCGGAAATTGCCGACACGCTGACTGCCGGTATCGTCTGGTCGCCGTCGTTCAGCTTCCTGGACGGCCTGCAGTTGTCGGCTGACTACTACGACATCGACGTCAAGAAACGTATTACCCCGCTCAGCGCCCAACGTATCGTGGACGAGTGTACCAATGGCACCAGCCCACTGCTCTGCGCCCAGATTGTGCGAAACAGCGCTACCGGTCTGATCGAACGCGTCGATGACCGCCAGGTGAACGCCGCCGCCGGTGTAACCGGTGGTGTCGACATCGAAGCACGTTACAACATGGAGCCTGACTTCATCGCTTCACAGGATGAAAGCCTGCGCCTGCGCTTGTTTGCCAACCACATGCTGGAAAACTCAGTCACCACGACCGTGTACCGTGATGACGTTGGCAGCATCAGCAGCCCGGAGTGGAACGCCACAGCATCGCTGGGCTACGACGTCGGCAACTGGGGCATCAACTGGGTAACGCGCTATTACGACAGCACGAGCTACAACCAGGGCTTCGGCGTGTTGTGGACCAGCGGTGTGGAAGTGGACGACGCCACTATCGCCTCGCAGACGGTCAACAACGTGGCGCTCAGCTACCGCGGTGAAACTGCCTCTGGTAGCAACTGGGTTGCCAGCTTCAACGTCAGCAACGTCTTTGATCGCGATCCACCGATCGTTGCCTCGCAGAACTTGCGTGGTGGCCAGCAGGGCGTGAGCAACGTGTTCGACGTGTTTGGTCGTCGCTATCAGTTGGGCCTGAACTACAGTTTCTAACCTGTAATTCACAAGCAGCAATCGGACTGGGCCAACACTTTCAGTCTGTACCAGGAAACTGGGACAATGCCCGCATCGGTTTGATGCGGGCATTGTTGTTTATGGGCTACCTGAAACGAGGTCACGGATGAGCGGCGACGCCGAATTGAAAGCAGAAACCACCATGTGGCGCGACCGCGATGCACCCGCTGCAACGACGAGCAGTTGCCAGCGGCTGGAAGATGTACTCGAAGCGATGTTGCAGAGCCTGGAGGGCGGCGAACAACACCGGCGTCCTTTGCTGGACCCAAACGATGCTGCCTTCAGCGACTATATTGAGATTGGCATCGCGCTGCGGGATTGTCTGCGTCAGCCCGCGCGGCGCGACTACCTGATTACGCGACTGAAACCACATATCAGCCTGATCATTGGAACACTGCCAGCCGGTATCCAGCGTCACGGCCTGTTACCCGAATTATCGGAGCAGGATTACCAGTCGCGGCACTGGCGACAATTGGAAGTGATCAACGATGCAGAACTGCGGCAGTGGCTTATCGATGATGGCCGCCTGATCTACGGTGAATTGAAACGCCACGAGCTGGAAAACTACTTCGACATGATTGCACCGTTGCTGCCTGCCAACAGCGTCATGTATGACCTTGGCAGTGGACTTGGCAAGGTGGTGATGTCGGCCGCGTTGTCATTGCCACTGGCGCGCTGTGTCGGTGTTGAACTGTTGCCCTACCGTCATCGCATGGCAGAAGAGCGACTGGCGTCGATGCTGGCCGTATGCACGCGCAGCATGGCGACACTGCCGGCACCGGTGCAGCCGGATGCACCACTGAAGTTGCCAACAGGTGGCAACACCAATGCTCATCACCTGCTCGGCATTCGCGCGCGCATTCACTTCATTGAGCAGGACATGTTTGCAGCCGATCTCAGCGATGCCAACCTGGTGTTCATTTACAGCACCTGTTTCGGGTCGTTGATGGATGCACTGGGTGAAAGACTGGCGCAGGCACTGCCCGAGAATTGCCTGGTAAGTTGCACGACCTTTGCGTTGAAGCATCCGGGCTTCAAGCTGCTATATCACTATCCGTCAAAAACGCTGGCCTGGACTGGCGTGTACTTGTACCAGCGTGTCGGTAAGCTGGAAACTCTGCCGGCTGCAGCACCGGGCTATTCGTATCCACCGGATACCGACAAATGGGAAGCGGAAGCGCGCCACGCGTTCACCGCCTACGACGCCCAGCCGTGAATAAAAAAAGGCCGCATATAGCGGCCTTTTTCTTGATCGGAGCTGGCGATTACTGGGCGCCGAGGAAATCCATCTTGCCAACCGCAACACCGTTGTGACGCAGGATGTTGTAAGCGGTGGTGATATGGAAGTACACGTTTGGCAGTGCCCAGTTGCGCAGGAAGAACTCGCCGACAAATTCAAGTTCGCGCGGGCCAGCCTGCAGCTTGATTTGCTTCTGTTCGGAACCGTTGATGCTGGCTTCCGGAATTGACTTGAGGAAGTTGACGGTTTTCTCGATACGCGCTTGCAGGTCGGCAAACGTTACTTCGTTGTCTTCATACTTGGGTGGATCAATGCCGGCCAGACGGGCGCCACAACCTTTGGCTACATCGCAAGCAATCTGCACCTGCTTGGTCAGCGGAAACATGTCGGGGAACAAACGGCCACCGGTCAGCACTTTTTCATCAACTTTCTTTTCAGCTGCGTAATCGGCACCCTTCTTCAGAATGATCGACAGGTTTTTCAGGTAGTGCAGGAAGACCGGAACGGACGACGAATACATGGACAGTGACATGGTGACCCCTTGATGGTGTTGTAGCTGGTTTTGGAAATACTGAAAAATTGCTGAGAGAACACGCGACGAATATTACTCGACGAACGCCCGCTCAACTACGTAATGCCCCTGGTTGCCATGACGCGCTTCACTGTAGCCGAGCTCATTCAGTATGCGACAGGTGTCTTTCAGCATCGACGGACTGCCACACAACATGAAGCGGTCATCGTTGACGTTGAGGGTTGGCAGGCCAATGTCGCGCTGCATCTTGCCGGTCAGGATCAGATCAGTCAGTCGACCGGTGTTGCGGAATTTTTCTCGCGTCACTGTCGGGTAATAAATCAGCTTGTCCTTGACGATGTCACCGAGGAATTCATGTTCTGGCAATTCCTTCGTGATGAAGTCGGAGTAAGCCAGCTCGCTGATGTAGCGCACGCCGTGCACCAGGATGATCTTCTCGTACAGATCATAGACTTCAGGATCCTTGATGATGCTCATGAATGGCGCCAGACCAGTGCCGGTGCCGAACAGGTAGAGATGCTTGCCGGCCAGCAGGTTCTCCGCCACCAGCGTACCGGTGGGCTTGGCGCCAACGAGGACGGTATCGCCGACTTTCAGATGCTGCAGGCGTGAGGTCAATGCGCCGTCCTGTACCTTGATGCTGAAGAACTCCAGCTGCTCTTCATAGTTTGCGCTGACCATGCTGTAGGCGCGCACCAGCGGTTTGTTTTCGACTTCAAGACCAATCATCGTGAAGAAGCCGTTCTTGTAACGGAAGCCCTGGTCGCGGGTTGTCGTGAAACTGAACAACGTGTCGTTCCAGTGGTGCACGCTGGTAACGGTTTCGTGTTGGTATTTGCTGCTCATGGGTACTGGGCCTCGGAAACTCTTTGCTTTAAGACGGCGCGCATTCTATGCCAATCTTCCTTTATAGGTATAATCGTTTATAACTTAATGTTTATTCGGTTTTACCGATATGAAGTTCACCCTGCGCCAACTCGAGGTCTTCCTCGCTACAGCCCGCCAGCAGAACCTGAGCCGGGCTGCCGCCAGCCTCTCGATGTCGCAATCCGCCGCCAGTGACGCGTTGAAAGAGCTGGAACAGCAATTTGACTTGCGACTGTTTGACCGGGTTGGCAAACGCCTGCAACTCAATGACTCCGGCCGGCTATTGCTGCCTAGAGCCGAAGAATTACTGAGCCGCGCCACCGAACTGGAACAAAGCCTGGCGCAGCATCAGGGACCTGGCATGTTGAAGGTGGGCGCCACGCTGAGTATCGGCAACCACTTGTGCATCCCGCTGATTGATCGCTATCGCCGGCAATATCCCGCCAGCAAGGTCAGCCTCGAAATCGGCAATACCGAAAGCATCAGCAACCGCGTGGCCGGCTTTGAACTGGATATTGGTCTGATCGAAGGCGAAATCAATCACCCGCTGCTGGAAATCATTCCCTGGCGTGACGATGATCTGACGATATTTGCCAATGCCAGCGATCCTCTGGCGAAGAAAGGCATGCTGACAGTCAACGATTTGCTGGCATCGAGCTGGATCCTGCGTGAAAACGGCTCGGGCACCCGCCAGACCTTCAACCGCGTCATGCATGAGTTACTGCCGCAACTGGATGTCGTGCTGGAAGTGCAACAGACCGAAGCCATCATCCAGGCTGTGAAAGCCGGCATGGGGCTGGGCTGTCTTTCCCGCCTGTCACTGCAGGAGCATCTCGCACGCGGCGAGTTGGTCGCCCTGTCAGCGAAAGGACGCGCGTTTCGCCGCAAGTTCTACCTGATCATGCACAAACAGAAATTCCGTAGTGCAGCGATGCAGCACTGGCTGGCCCTCTGCCAGTCATTACCAGTTGATGAGCCAGTGGAAACATCCGGCCCTGGCACGCCGTAGCCCCGTGGGCGAAGGCGGCTGGCACGTCCCTTGTGAATCCGCAAGGTTGAATCAGAAGGGCTTTTCCCGGAACATTGCAGACTGTTTGTTCAACTAGACAACCACTCCCCTTTCCTCAGCAGTTAACGGAAACCCCATGTTTGACTGGATTGCCAGCCCCGAAGCCTGGATCGCCCTTACTACCCTCGTCGCCCTTGAAATCGTTCTCGGTATCGACAACATCATTTTCATTTCGATTCTGGTTGCGCGTCTGCCACCCGATCAGCGCGACCTTGCCCGTCGTCTGGGCATTGGCTTTGCGCTGTTTACCCGCCTGGCCTTGCTGTTCAGCCTGTCGTGGATCAGCCAGCTGACAACTCCGCTCTTCACGCTTATCGGGCACGAGATTTCCGGCCGCGATCTGGTGTTGATCATCGGCGGTATGTTCCTGCTCTATAAATCGACCAAGGAAATCCACGGCATTATCGAAGGCGCCGAAGGCGGCATGAATGCCCGGGTAATGGAGAGCATGCTGGGCACCGTCATCCAGATTGGTATTCTCGATATCGTGTTCTCACTGGACTCGGTGATTACTGCAGTCGGCCTAGTGTCAGAACTGGCCATCATGTCGATTGCCATCATCATCGCAGTCATCGTCATGCTGCTGTCGGCGCGCTCCATCGGCAACTTCATCGATGCCCATCCCACGCTGAAGATGCTGGCGCTGTCCTTCCTGATGATGATTGGTCTTACGCTGATCATTGGTGGCTTCGACATCGAAGTGCCGAAAGGCTACATCTACTTTGCGATGGCCTTCTCTGTGACGGTCGAAGTTTTGAACATCAAGGTTCGCAAGAAAGTCGACGTTGATAAAACCGGTTAAAAACTCGGCGCCCGTGGCGTTCGGAGCCCACCCGACAAGAACCGCGCACCAGATTCGATAAGTAGCACAACTTTCCGTTCATGAAAAAAAAAGGCGCCCGATTAGGAGCGCCTTTAAAAAGGTCATCATGGATGACCGGATACGAGACCAACTACAGAACTACAACTACACACAACTTACAACCAACTACTAACAACTGAACAACTACAACTTCTTGCGCGCGTACTTACTCTTCGACCAGCATCGCTGAAAACAGCTCGTCGTGATCCGCGCTCTCCATGGCAGATGCTTCGTCAGCATCATCTGCCTTCGTATCGACATCCTGTGCAAATACCGCGGCGGCCAACGACATCAACGCGGACAAGATAATCAGATATTGCATGCGAGCCTCCCCAGACTGCCTGCTATCACTACTTTCCCTTTGGACAACCAGCACTTACGTTTTGGTGCCCCACGCAATATACAAAGCACGGGACGTGCCAATATTTTTTATCAGCAAAATCATATAGTTAGACAGAGGGGGCTAAACAGCACTGTCGGGCAGGCACAGCAGATTAAGACACCATCGCGCAAGTCATTGATTTAAAAAGACTTGACTGTCTGGCATTCCCGACAGGGGAAAAGGGCCTATTCAGGCAACGCTGACACAAATTGCGGTTAGCTATCGGCAACCTTGCGGAACTGCTCAGGATCCAGCCCATGGCGGCTGAGCAGGTTGTAGAACTCGGTGCGGTTGCGCTCGGCCAGGCGGGCAGACAACGCAATATTGCCT
Source organism: Pseudomonadota bacterium (assembly GCA_040387155.1). Taxonomy (GTDB): domain Bacteria; phylum Pseudomonadota; class Gammaproteobacteria; order Pseudomonadales; family Pseudohongiellaceae; genus CAILUG01. The sequence continues at coordinate 7,410 of JAZKEH010000213.1, forward strand.
TCGGTCAGGTTCAGCAGACGGATCAGGTAGTCACGTTCAAACTGCTCGCGCGCCTCGTTGAGGCTGAGCAATTTTTCTGACTTGTGCCGCAGCGCACGCGCTACCAGGCTGCGATTGATTACCGGCGTGGCTGTCAGCACGACGCATTGCTCAACCGTGTTGTACAGCTGGCGTACGTTGCCTGGCCACGGCGCTGCCATCAGCAGCTCTGCTGCCTCTGGCGCAAAGTGACAAGGAGGCTTGCGGTTCTTTTCGGCGATGTGCTGACAGAAATGTCGCGCCATCAACAAGATGTCTTCACGGCGTTCGGCCAGCGGCGGCAATTCCAGCGTGATGACATTCAGACGGTAATAAAGATCTTCGCGGAAACTGCCCTGCTGCACCCTCTCCGCCAGATTGTGATGGGTGGCGGCGATGATGCGTACATTGATCGGCAGGTTGTCAGTGGTGCCTACCGGTCGCACTTCCTGCCGTTCAAGCACACGCAACAATTTGGCCTGCGCTGCCAGCGGCATGTCGCCGACTTCATCGAGAAACACCGTGCCCTTGTTGGCGGCCATGAACAAGCCGGCGTGCGCGCGGGTGGCGCCGGTAAAGGCACCGGCCGCGTGTCCGAACAATTCGGATTCGATCAATGACTCGGGAATGGCGGCGCAATTGAACGCAACAAACGGTTCCGCCGTGCGTGGACTGGCCTTGTGTATCGCACGGGCAAGCAGCTCCTTGCCGGTACCGGTCTGGCTTTGGATCAGAATACTGACGTCCGTCACTGCGGCAGCATGTGCCTGCACCAGCAATGACTCCATTGCTGCACTCTGGCTGATGATTTCCTCGCGCCAAACGTTATCGAGCTGACGGGGGCTATCTGCCTGGTGAAAGCCGCCCTGCTGGAATGCCTTGTCGATATTGTCGAGCAGGATATTGGCATCGAACGGTTTGACCAGATAACTGAAGATGCCGCGACGCGTTGCTTCCACTGCATCCGGAATGGTGCCGTGTGCCGTCAGCACGATGACAGGCAATTGCGGCTGGCGTTTCTGGATGGCTTCGAACAAGGCCAGTCCGTCCATGCCAGGCATGCGCTGGTCAGTAACCACAACATGCGGACGAAAAATCGGCAACTGCGACAGCGCCTTCTCGCCGCTGTTGACCGAGGCTACTTCATAGCCCTTCGATTTCAATCGCATGCTGATCAGCAACAGCAGATCCGCATCATCATCGACCAGCAGGATGCGCCGCTGGATTGTCGGTTTTGCCTTCACGCTACTTTCGCCTTCACGGTGTGGGACCCGCCTCACCCTGGTCCTGCTCCACCAGTTGCTGCTCGATAATCGTCAACGCATCGATCTGCTGTTGCATCAATTTGTTCTGCTGTTCCAGCAAGAGGTTCTGTTTTTCCAGCGAGTTGCGCTGTTCGGTCAGCAATTCAATGCGTTGCTCCAGCTCATCATAACTCTCGCGCACGCTGTCGAGGCTGATCTGGGTATCGCTCTGGCGGGCGACGTACTCGCGCAAGTCATTGCGCTCCTGCAACACCTGCAGCCAATGGGTGGCAAATATCAGGTAATCGGCAGGCAGGTTGCGGTGAGAGCTCGCGTTGACCACTTCTGTCAAAACTCGCACTGCTTCTATTTCGTCGGCGGCAGTGGCA
>JAZKEH010000214.1:0-1981 GCA_040387155.1 Pseudomonadota bacterium
CTGTGTCCTGTTCCGCAAGCATTGCAATTGGCGCTCACGGCGGGTGACGAGTACGAACTGGTTTTCACTGCGCCGGCGACTTGTCGGCGGCAGCTTGCGACGCTCGCTGTGCAATGTGGTGTGGAGCTCGCGCGTATCGGCGAGGTGAGAGAAGGTAGCGGCGTAAGTGTGTTCGATGCAGCTGGCGAATCGTTGAAGTTCGCCAGTCAGGGCTTCCAGCATTTCTGATTTTGCAGGACGCTGTTATCAGCAACCCTTTCGCCAGTCGCTAGTCGGCGCAAACACTACCAACAAACACTGCTCGCCGCGTTACTGCTGTTGACGGCGGTCTTGGCGCCGAGACTGGTGAGGGTGAGTTTGTAGCATTCCGAATCACCCAGTTGATCGCCCACCGCTGTGGCAGTCATGCTCCAGCCAGTGCCGCCGCCGGTCAGTGTCAGTGCGATGGAATAGTGGCCTTCGTCGCTGCTGATGGGTTGGCCCGCGGTGGCCCCGGTGACGATGTCGGCAAAGCTGCCGGTGTAATTGTTCTCGCGAAAATAATAGCGTTCTTCCAGCGTGGCCAGTTGGGTCAACGTGATCTGGGCATCCGAGCGGTTGGACTTCAGTATCGACCTGCGATAGGTGGGGACTGCTATCGCAAATATGATGCCCATGATGGCAATCACAATCATCATCTCTACCAGCGTAAAGCCGCGGGTGTTACTCATCTGGCAATCCTTTTTCGTGCTGTTCATTGGCGAATGTGCGCTCTGTGTTGTGTTGTATTTTGTTGTGCAGTTGCTTGCAGCAAGCGTTAGAAAACGATGTCCAGTTGTTCCCATGACATCCTGATTGACGGCACTGGTCCCGATGTAAAGCCGGTGCTGTTCGTCACGCCCGTGGTTGAACCGGACACTATCGAGATATCGCCCCGGTTGCTGGCATTGACGCCGCGATCATCGCCGGTGCGAACGATGGCCGAGGGTGCCGATGGCGCGCCCTGGCCGAGATCGAGTCGTTCAGCCGAATAACCCGGGAAGGCCGGATCTTCACCCAGTGGGCCAAAGGCCTCGGCCGTCCCCGTTCTGAAATTCAATGCATAGAGATAGCCATTGCCTTCCACCGTGCACAAATCGGCAGAGGGCTGATACGACGTGAAGGCCACCGTGGTGCCCAGTATCAGCGGCGAACTGAATACGCGTTCAGACGGACTGCTGGTTGGATAACTGAGACGGCTGACCCAGCCAGGCCGGGTGTCCATGAAATTCCACAGCGTGGTGAAGGTTGGCAGCGTGGTGGTGAAGCGCACGACAGCGGTCGATGTGTTGCCATCCTTGATGGTGCCGTCTGTTTTCTTGACGAGGATGTTGGTGGAGTCGACCAGTTGCGCCAGCGTCAGCGTGGATGTGTTGTAGTTCGTCGGCTCCTTGATGCCGTAAACACTCTGCTGTGTGGTTGACCGGTTATCCACGCGGGTAAAGAGGCGGCCGGTGCCGAACTCCAGCCAGCGTTCTGCCTTGGCGATGGATATCTGCGTACGTGGCGCTGCGGCCAGCGGCTGTGCCATGTTGAACACATCCGACATGGTGGCGCTGCCGGTGGAGAGACCCATGTTGGCAGTAGCGCTGGCGAGTACCACGCGCTTCAGGCGGCCGCTGGGTGCGGTTTCAGAGCCTTCTACTGTGCCCGCATAAACAACGTCATCGATGAAGTCGCCTTCCCAATCCACTGACAGGAAGTCACCGAAGAAGCCGCTGGGGTTGGCCGACGGTACTTGTGCGGCACTGTTGAGCGCTACTGTTGTGCGGCTGACCAGATCGTAGGCATACAGTTTCGCATCCTGGCCGTTGCTGACGGCTGTGCTCAAGGTGTCTGGCCCAGAACCGTAGACCAGCAGCCAGCGGTTGGTGGTAGGTGTCAGGAAACTGCCGGCTCCGCTGGGCACGCGTGCCTTTATGACAGTAGGCATGCTGGTCGTGAAGCCCATGTCACTGCTCCG
>JAZKEH010000214.1:1991-4785 GCA_040387155.1 Pseudomonadota bacterium
AGGTTGGCGCTTTCTCGGGGTCCGTGATGTCGAGAATGATGATGGAGGAGCCCATCGTCTTGTCAGTGGTGCCGTCGCCTGTCAGATCAAGCGGAAAGTTGCCGCCGCCCAGTCGCATGCCGACGACAAGAATGGTGCCCCAGCCATTGGGGTGCGTGGCGTCACTCGCGAAGATGTTGACATCGAAGGCCTGCGGCGGCGCATCCACATAGTAGACGTGGGGATAGCTGCGTTCTTTCAGCCATTGCAGATGCGGCAGCAGATTCATCGGCACATAGGCCCACATCTCAGCGCCCAGTTCATGGGACTGGCTGGCATCAAATTGCTCTGTCGTGGGATTCCACGCGCGTGTCTTGAACGTTTCGGAGGGCGCATCCCAGATGCCGCCGTTGAATGCATGCAGCATGCCGTCGTTGCCACCGGTATAAATCATCTGGCGCCGGCGCTGGTACTGGATCTTGAAGGCTTCGTAGGTTTCATCGCCATTGAGCGAGTCGTAGCGCTGTGACGGCGGGTTCACCACCAGCGGCGACGAATGCACGATGTCGCCGAGAATCCAGTACTTCGACGTCGTGCTGCCATCGCCTGGAATATCGACCAGGCGCGAGCGCCAGCCGGTCTGGTCCTGGCCGCGAATGTATTTGACGAGCTTGGCTGAGTCCCCTGGTGCTGCCAGGCCCAGATAGCGGTAATTGTTGTTGCCATTGGAGTTGTCGAAATTGCTGTCGGTGAAGTCCACCACTTCCGTCGAGTCGACAGCACCCGCGGTGCCCGCGGTCGGGCTGTCCACGTAGGTGAACATGTAACGGCGGGTGGCCGCATCCTGGCTATATTCGCCATTGACGGGATTGATGGAGCGCTGCGTCAACAGATTGGTCTGGCTGATATTGGCGAGGACATCGCGCGCATTCCAGATCGAACCGAGTTCGCTCAGATCTGCGCGTGTACCCGAGGTCGCCAGTGTCGCGCTCTGGCCGCTGCCGCTTTGGGTGTAGCGCTGAAAGCGGGTGCGGTTGGGATTGACGGTCTTGTCGTAGAAGATGTCGACGACGTAGTCGACATTGGGGCCGTCCAGTTTGCCCGGTGTGCCGTTGTCTTCGCGGAAACGACCGGACGCATCAATGAACATCGAATGCAACACACCGCCCCACGTGATCGTGGTGCCGCCGGCATCCGTGTATTGCGGATGGTAGTACGCCTGGTAGACGGCGCCGAGACCGGTACTGCTGTTGGCGACCACGGCTGCTGCGGTGCCCGATGAAATGCGTGACGTGATGATTTCAAAAACCTGGGAGAGGTTGTCGCTGAGCTGGCTCGGATTAGTGATCGGAAAGAAGTTGTCCGGAATGCCGTCAGGTGTTTCCACGCCGTTGACGTTGCGGGTATCCCACTCGCGGCGGTCCGTGGTGCTGTTGAGGTATTTCGGCGTGCCGTCCTTGTCGATGTCGTTGAAGCTGCCGTACTTGGCAGCGAACCACAGCGGGTTCTTCAGCACCTGGCCTGCAGTAACAGTGGAATCGGCGGCGTAGACCAGGGGTTCGTGAAAGATCATCGCGTTGCCGCTGTTTTCGACGAGACGGCGGATGGTGTTGCCACCTTGTATCAGCAGGAAGTACTGCTCACCGTTGCCTTGCGCACCGCGCGCGATGTACTTGCTGCCCGACGTGGTGGTGCCGCTGTTCATTGCGGCGGCAGGCGTATTGGTAATTCTGCTGACATTGCCGCCTGAGGCCACGCCACTGATCGAGAAGCCGACCTTGATTGCATTGCCAGCGGCCGCGAGAGCACCCGAAGTGCGGATCTGGATGGAGTTGGCGTTGAGACCCGTTGTCTTCCATGCAAAGTCAGCAGCCGTGTACCCAGTACCGTAAGCCGCATTGGGTGGCTCACCGGGGCACGCTGCTGTGTTGGTGCCGATGCACCACTCAATGCGCGAGATGGCATCCATGTCGAAGTCGTTGCCCCACAGGGAATCTTCCCACGCGACATACATCCTGCCGCCGCTCGCATTCTGTGATTCGATGCGCGCGTCGACAAAGCTGCAGTTGGTCCAGCCACTTTGATCGAGCTTCTGCGTACCAGTGGTGTGGGATTGGCACAGCGGTGCGAATGTGACTGTCTTGCCATTCACAGTCAGTGAATAGGTGGGCAGGTTGTCGGCCAGCGATACCGAATACGTGCTGACATTCTGGATACCCGTGTAGTCGTTGCGCAGGTCCTTCGTGTAGGCCTGATAGGCGAGACCCGCAACACCAAAGCCACCTTCGAGATCGCCTACTTCGGGACACAGGCCACGCGCGCCGGAAAGATTGGCGAGCGTCTTGGCGGTACACGCACCGTCATTGGTCGTGCCGTTGTCGCCGATCAGATAGCTGCCACCGGCAATGCCTTCGAGTGTGCCAAGCGTATCAATCAGTGTGTTCAGCGAGGTGGTTGTCATGCGGCTGGTACCTGCGACATTCCACAGATCACTGACGGTGCCAAGGTTGTCCTTGTCGAACGAGTTCATGCCGGTCGACAGCATGATGATGGAGCACGATGCGCAGGAGTTGGCGGCAGTAAGCGAGTCTGTCCAGTTCAACTGTGGCAGCGATGGCAACAGGCTCGCATCAGAGGTGTTGAAGGCTGTTGTCGGTGTACCGGTACCGGCGGTGGGTGCGGCTGGGATGTCGTCGCCGGTGAAGTAGCGTTCGTAGACGAGCTTGCCATGCCGCAGGATCAGCGCGGCATGGAGATTGGCCTCGCCCCAGCTATCGAATTGCGGGGCAAGGCCAGCGAGGATCCCCTCGTCCAG
>JAZKEH010000215.1:0-10848 GCA_040387155.1 Pseudomonadota bacterium
GTGGGCCGCAACGATGGCGGTGGTGTTGATGAGGCATTGGCCGCGGAGTTGCGAGTCGATACCCGCATAGCGACGCTGGAGAATCAATTCATGCAACAGGCAGAAAGTGACCGCGGCGCAGTGGTGGTGCTGGCGGAAAGTTCGTTGCTCGAACAACACCTGTTTGTGAAGGAAGTCAGCGCAACAGCGCTGGCGCAAGCCAACGCCGGCGCCGCAGTGCTCATCTCGGAGCCGCTAGCCTGGCAAGCCGGTCTTGCCATTGGTGACGTGCTGACTATTCACGCGAGCGCTGGCGATGTCCCGCTGCCGGTGGCCGGTATCTTCTATGACTACACGACGGGCGGCGGTCTGGTCGCCATGTCGCAGCCACTGTTCGCTGCACTGTGGCCGCAGACACCCTCGAGGCGATTGATACTGCAGACGACATCGCCAGCGGATGCCAACGCACTAACGGGCGAGTTGCGACAACGTCTCACTGCACTGGACGGCAGCTATGGCGTCATCGCCAATGCTGAAGTCCGCAACCTTACGCTGACGATCTTCGACCGCACTTTCGCCATTACCCACGTGCTGCGCCTGCTGGCGATCCTGGTCGCCTTCGTCGGCGTCCTCAGTGCGTTGCTGACCTTGCAACTGCAACGCCTGCGCGAATACGCGATGCTGCGCGCCACTGGCATGACGGTGAAGGAAACCAGCGCCATCATTTTCACGCAAACGGCGGTGATGGGTTTGCTGGCAGGCCTGATGGCCATTCCACTCGGCCTGATGATGGCGGACATATTGATTGATGTGATCAACAAACGCTCATTTGGCTGGAGCATGTTGCATACGCTGTCGCCTTCGGTGCTGGTGCAGGCCGTATTGCTGGCGCTGGTCGCCGCAGTGCTGGCCGGCCTTTATCCAATGCGTCGGGTTGCTGCTGTACATCCGGCGGCCGGGATGCAGAAACTATGAAGCGCCTGGTGGTTCTCACGCTCTTGTTGTTGACGGCATGCGAGCAAGCACCTGCGCCAATGCCTGCGCTGCGATTGTCAGAAGTGCTGGGCGGCGACAACACCGCAGGCTTCCTGCGCGCAGAGCAACCGCGTGAGTTCAGCTTTCCGGCGGATCACGGGCCCCATCCCGGCTTTCGCAATGAATGGTGGTATGTGACCGGCAACGTCGAGACGGCGGAAGGTCGCCGCTTTGGTTATCAGGTGACGTTCTTCAATGTGGATCTGAACAATGAAGACACAACGAGTCGCGCATCTGCCTGGCACAGCTCCCATCTGTGGATGGCCCATCTCGCACTCACGGATGCTGAGAGTGGCAGGCATGTTGCCGTCGAGCGCTTTTCACGCGCCAACCCGGGGCTGGCCGGCGCCACACCCAGTCCCTTCAGGGTGTGGCTGGAGAATTGGCAGCTCGCCAGTGTGAACAATGACAACGAATCCCCTTGGCGGGTACAGGCTGCCGATAGTGAGATTGCACTGGATCTGCAACTGTTGCCGCTGAAGCCGCCTGTGCTGCAGGGTGATGCCGGTCTCAGTCGCAAGAGCGAGGCTGCCGGCAACGCTTCCTACTACTACAGCATGACCCGGCTGCAAACGACCGGCACTGTCCGCATCGGCGCCGAAGAATTTGCTGTGACTGGCAACAGCTGGCTGGATAGAGAGTGGAGCACCAGCGCACTCGCTGCCGATCAAAAGGGCTGGGACTGGTTTTCATTACAGTTCCATGACGGCCAGGAACTGATGTACTACCAGTTGCTTAACAGTGAGGGGAATCCGGACACCAATAGTCATGGCAACTGGACAGACGCGCAGGCGGTGCAGACGCCGGTGACGCGAGACCAACTGGTTCTGCAGCCATTGAAGCAGTGGACGGGCCCGGATGGCGTCGACTATCCCATACAATGGGCAGTGCAGTATGGCGACCAGCGCTGGCGAGTCGAAGCACTGGTCGACGATCAGTTCATGTCACTCAGTTTGCCGTATTGGGAAGGCGCCGTGCGGGTAGTCGACGCAATGACAGGCACCGAAGTGGGGCGCGGTTTTCTCGAGATGGTCCGTCAGTAGCAAAAACGCGGTTGTTTGCTCGCTAACTGCAAGAATGTGCACGAAAATAGGCGAAGCTACGTTCTTTACATGAACGGGGTGTATGGCTAACCTTGCGCCCCTTCAATTCAAGCAAAAAACAACAGATTTTTTTCATTGCCATCTGGCAGTCCGATACCGGTTCCATGAATCACAAAGCATTAGCAATTCTTAACAATCCCCGCCTCAACAAAGGCACCGGCTTCACGCAAGCCGAACGCGATCAATTTGGATTACACGGCCTGCTGCCGCCACGAATCAGTTCACTTGAGCAACAAGTGGAGTGGTCGATGGAAAATCTGCGCCACAAGCCACTCGATATCGACAAGTATCGCTTCATGGCGGCGTTGCAGAAGCGCAACGAGCGTCTGTTCTATCGCTTGCTGATTGATCATATCGACGAGCTGATGCCGATTGTCTACACGCCGACCGTTGGTCAGGCCTGTCAGGAATTCGCCAACATTTTCCGTCAGACGATGGGGTTCTATATTTCCATCGAGCACAAGGGTCGCATCAATGAATTGATGAAGAACTGGACCGATGATGATGTGCGACTGATCGTTGTCACCGACGGTGAACGCATTCTCGGTCTTGGTGATCTTGGCGTCAGCGGCATGGGTATTCCGATCGGCAAGCTGTCGCTGTACACCGCCTGTGCGGGTATCGATCCTGCGCATTGCATGCCCATCGTGTTGGATGTTGGCACCGACAACGCCCGCTTCCGTCAGGATGCGCGCTACCAGGGTCGTCGCGAAGCACGTGTGCGTGGCCAGGAATATTTCGATTTCGTTGACGAGTTCGTCACTGCCGTTAAGAACAATTTCCCGAATGCGCTGGTACAGTTTGAAGACTTCGCCACGCCGAATGCGGTCGCACTGCTGGAGAAATACCAGGACCAGTTGCGCTGCTTCAATGACGACATTCAGGGCACAGCAGCGGTAGCGCTGGCTGGTTTCTACGCGGCGACGCGTATCACCCGCACCAAGTTGTCGGACATGCGCGTTTTGTTCGCCGGCGCGGGTTCTGCCGCCACCGGCATTGCCGATCTGCTGAGCAGGGCGATGATGCTGGAAGGGTTGAGCGAGAAAGAAGCGCGTGCGCGCTGCTATGTCACCGACAGCAAGGGCCTTATCACGAAGGATCGCGAGACATTGACGCATCATGCCGCGCCGTTCGCGGCCGACCTGCCGCCGATGACACTCGAAGAAGCCATTGCCCACATCAAACCGCATGCACTGATCGGTGCCACCGCCAAGGGCGGCACCTTCACACCAGCAATTCTCGACAAGATGGCGCAATTGCACGATCAACCGATCATCTTCGCGTTGTCGAATCCCACCTCGAAAGCCGAGTGCACCGCCGAAGAAGCCTACGGTTACACCAAAGGCAAGGCGATCTTTGCCAGCGGCAGTCCGTTTGCGCCGGTACAGGTGCGTGAAGGCCTGAAAGTGCCAGGCCAGGGCAACAATGCCTATATCTTCCCGGGCCTTGGGCTTGGCGTGCTGTTGGCGAAGGCCACCCGCATCACTGATCCGATGCTGATTGCGTCAGCAAAAGCCCTGGCCGAAGCAGTGAGCCCGGCGCGCATCCAGCAGGGCTGTCTGTACCCGCCGCTGCGTGATATTCGCGATGTGTCGCTGAAAATTGCAGTGGCCGTAGCCGAAACCGCTGCGAAGGCGGGCCTGGTAGCAGAACCGCTGCCAGCAGATTTCAGCGCCAAAGTGGCAGCAGCGATGTACGATCCCCGTTATTGACGGGATTGATGTGCATCATTGCTGCCAATTGATTTCTTATGATTTTATTCACGGGCTGCAGTTCTGCTGCAACCTCCCAACAACCACAAGGCAGTGACCAACTGACGAGACTGAAATATGGATTTATTACTGTGGTATGAAAACGGTCCCATGGGGATCTTTATTCGCGAATCGATCTGGGGCTATCCGATCGTGTTGTCTTCGCATGCTGTGGGCATGGCAACTGTACTTGGCGTAGCACTGGTACTGTGTATGCGCGTGATGGGCTTTGCCAAATCGATTTCGATTCCGGCATTTGATCGCCTGTTCATCATCGGTTGGCTGGGTTTCCTGCTTAACCTGGGCTCCGGCCTGATCCTGTTTGCTGGTAGTGCGAGCCTGTACTTCTTCCAGTGGACGTTCCAGCTGAAGATCGGCGCCATTCTGGCCGGCGGCATTCTGCTGAAGCTTGTCATGAACAGCGTGCGCGCCAACAAACCGTTGGCTACCCAGAAGTTGCTCGCCATTGCTTGTATGGTCTGTTGGTTGGTCGGTGTTATCACCGGTCGTCTGATGGCCTACATCACCGCCTGAGAGGAGAAGAACAATGAATCTGGAATCTTTGGCAGCGTGGCTTGAGAGCGGTACCGTTCATACATTGATGGTAGAGAAGTTCTGGTTGTTTCCGTTGATGGAAACCATCCACTTCGTCGGTCTGTCCTTCATGTTCGGTTCGCTGTTGCTGATCGATGGTCGTGTGCTTGGCATCGCCAAGTTCATCAACATGCGCGAAGCGATGAAGTTCATCCCGGTAGCGATCGTGGCTTTCGCCTTCAACCTGATCAGTGGTTACTGCTTCCTTACCTCTGATCCGAATGCCTATATCTACAACATCGGCTTCCAGTGGAAGATGATCATGATCATCGTCGCTGGCGTGAACGCCCTGTGGTTCTACATTGGCGAACACAAGGAACTGGTACAGCTGGCCGATGGCCAGGATGCCCCGTTCCGCGCCAAGCTGATTGCGCTGATCTCCATCGTGGTATGGGTCGTCGTTATCATCCTGGGCCGCATGATCCCGTATACCGACTTTTAACCAGGTCTTTTGCGGTAAAAAAAGCCACGCTCATGCGTGGCTTTTCTTTTTGGGGTAAGGTGCTCTCCAGCAAGGAGCAGCCTATGCCGCAGAAAACTTTCTTCTTCGTCCCGATCGGCAGTCATGGCGATGTGCATCCGATAGTGGGGATCGCGCTGGCGATGAAGGCGCGCGGTCATCGGGTTATCGTTGGCACCAATGGCTTCTTTCGCGAGCTGGTGGAGCGCAACGGTATCGAGTTTGTTGAGTTCGGCACCGCTGAGGATTATCTGGAAGTTACCAGCAAGGCCGAGGTCTGGGATCCGCAGAAGGGTTCGCAGATTGTGCTGGGCACTGTTGCGCGTCAGTTGCAGCCGATCTACTACGCGCTTTTGCAGCGCTGGCGGCAAGAGAAGTTCACGCTGGTGGCGTCGCCGCTGTGCATGGCTGCTCGACTGTTGCACGAAACGCATGCGGTGCCGTTGATCTCAACCCACCTGCAGCCCATCGCCATGCGTTCAGCGTATGAAATGCCGGGCATGCCGATATCGCTGCCGGAGTGGACCCCGCAATGGGTCATACGCGCGCTGTTCTGGCTTGCCGATGTCACTCTGCTGGATCCGGCGATAGCGCCGGCGTTGAACGCCTTTCGCCAGGAGCTGACGTTGCCACCCGTGCGGCGGGTAACTGCCCGCTGGTGGAATTCACCCCAGCGCGTCATTGGCCTCTGGCCGGAATGGTTCGCAAAGCCGCAGCCTGACTGGCCACGGCGCGTGCAGCTCGCCGGGTTTCCGCTGTATGACGAACGTGGTGTGACTGAAATGCCACAGCAGCTGGAAGAGTTTCTGGCGGCAGGTTCAGCCCCCATTGCCTTCACACCCGGCTCGGCAATGCGCCAAGGTCGCGCGTTCTTTGAAGCAGCGATTGGTGCCTGCGAGAAACTGGGCCGCCGTGGTGTATTGCTGACGCGCTTCAGCGAACACCTGCCGGATAATCTGCCAGCGAATGTGATGCATGTGTCGTTCGTGCCCTTCAGTCTGTTGTTGCCTCGTTGTGCCGCGCTGGTTCACCACGGTGGCATCGGCACCATGGCACAGGGTTTTGCAGCAGGTATTCCGCAGCTGATCATGCCGATGGCGCACGACCAGCCGGACAATTTGTTGCGCCTGCAGCGTCTCGGCGCGGGTGATGGTCTTGCGCCGAAGCACTTCAAGGCGCCGGCAGTGGCGGCCAAACTGCAAGCCTTGCTGGGCGATGAACAGGTGCTGGCCCGCTGCAGGGAATTGCAGCAACTCATTAGCACCGCCCACCCGCTCGACACAGCCTGCGAGTTGTTGGAAGCAAACCTCTAGGGAAACCGATGCAGAAGCCCGCAGTACTTTTTGATCTCGGCAATACGCTGGTCTCCTATTACCGTAAGGAGGAATTCACGCCAGTACTGGAACTCTGTATTACGAACGTGATCCAGGAATTGCAACGGATGGAGGTTGGCGGCATCAAGCCAGAGGCCGCCCTGGCCGCCGCGCTGCAGGAAAACCAGGAAGCCCGCGATCACCACTTCTCGCCGTTATGGCCACGACTCGCCAGAATTTTCCGCATGCCGCTGCATGGCAGTCCCGCGCTGTTCGACACGATGTGCACTGTCTTCATGCAGCCCATCTTTGCCACCGCCAATGTCTACGAAGACACGATCCCGGTGCTGCAGTCCCTGAAAGAAGCCGGCTTCAAAACCGCCATCGTGTCGAACTCCCCCTGGGGAAGCTCGCCAGCATTGTGGCGCGCCGAGCTGCACAGACTCGGGTTGCTGCAACTTGTCGACAAAGTGATCTTGTGCGGTGATGTTGGTTGGCGCAAACCAGCGCCGCAGATTTTCAGGCACGCCGCCAAGAGTCTCGGCGAGCCTTGCGAGAACTGTCTCTTCGTTGGTGATGATCCTGAATGGGATGTCTACGGCAGCAGTGCCGTTGGCATGCAATCCCTGCTGTTGGACCGCACCAATTTCCATGATGAGTGGTATGGCGACAAATTGCGCAACCTGGACGAATTGGCTGAGAGGCTGCTGGGTCCAGTGCCCTGATCCCCTCATGCTGAGTGTCTAGAACAGCCCCATCTGTCCCTGCGCCGCATTGCGATTGAAATGCGCGCGTGACAGTTCGATGTGCTTTGTCAGCCCATAACGGTGACGATAGAGATCAAACATTGTCGAAATCTGTTCCGCATGTTTGCCTTCACCGCGCATGCGATGGCCGAACTCGCTGTCGTACAACTTGCCGCCATGCATTTCACGTAACCGGCGCAGAACCTTTTCAGCGCGGTCAGGAAAATGCTCATGCGCCCATTTTTCAAAAAGATCCTTCACGCCGTAGGGCAAGCGCAGCATGGTATAACCGGCTGAGCTGGCGCCTGCATCGGCGGCGGCTTTCAGAATGGCAGGGATTTCGTGATCAGTCAGGCCTGGCAATACCGGCCCTATCATGACGCCAGTCGGCACGCCGGCCTGCGTCAATGTCTCAATGGCGCGTAGCCGCATCTCGGGACGGGAAGCGCGCGGCTCCATGACGCGTGCGAGCTTGTTGTCGAGTGTGGTAATGGAAAGATTCACCTGCACCAGATTGCGCGCAGCCAGTTCACCCAACACATCGACATCGCGCATGACGAGATGATTCTTGCTGATCATCGCGGCCGGATTGCCGAACTCATTCAGCACTTCAAGGCAGGAGCGCGTGATGCGCAATTTGCGCTCAAGCGGTTGATACGGGTCGGTAATGCCACTGAAGAAAATAACGGAAGGCTGCCAGTTCTTTGAACTGAGCTTTTCGCGCAACAGTGCAGCAGCATCATGCTTGACGAAAATCTTCGACTCGAAATCAAGACCAGCCGACATGCCGAGATATTCGTGGGTAGGGCGGGCATAGCAATAGATGCAGCCATGTTCACAACCTCGATACGGATTGATCGTGAGGTCCATGCCAATGTCGGGGCTGTCGTTGCTGGTGACAATCGTGCGTGAACTGTCGCGAAAAACCTGCGTTGGCACCTGTTTTTCCGGCATTTCCTGTTCGGCGTCGAGCATCGCATCGAAGGCGTCGGCATCACGCTCCTTGCGCTTCTCCTCGAAGCGGCCCGCCGGATTGTCTGCGGTCGCGCGGCCCCGCACGGGCGGCGCAAATTCGGGCAGCGGATGCGGAGGATGGAACTTCATGACTGTGACACCTGTTTCCGTTATCTTCTTTCAGCACATCTTGCCGGCGCATTCTTCTTGATAAGTTTCCGCGCATACAGCGGAACGGCTTGACCAACTCTTCACCAACGTTTTATCAACGTTTATCAACAAGGGGGGACCACTCACCGCATGCTCAGCACCGGATTCGGTCTTGCCTGTTTGGGCATCGTACTGCTTAGTTTGTCATTGAAGCGACACTACTTGCAGGTGTGGCCGCAAAATGAAAATTTTCGTCGCTGGCGCCTCGCTTATCGTATTGTCGGCTACCTCTGCGTTGGTTTGGCATTGATGCCGTGTGTGCTTGCTGACGATCTGTGGATAGGTCTTGTCATGTGGTCATCCATGTTGGCAGCGGCTGCATTTCTGCAAACGATTTTTCTGACATATTGGCCGCGCCACAGTCCCTGGTTTGCTGTGGTTGCGGTTGCTCTGATCAGTGTGGAGTTGTTGTACTAGTTCGCAAGCAGCGATCTGCATTTTCAAAAAAAGTTACGACAAGAAGTTCTACAACAAGAAGATTTTGTCATGGGGACAACCAAAGCACTTACTCTCGAGTATCGCCTCGGCATTCTGTCGCGTGTACTGGCCGCGTCAGTGGGCGCTTATGTCCTCGTCAACCTTGCGAACTACGCATTGTCGTTCCTGTTGCCGTTCGAGCAGTACCAGGGACTGCTGTTCGCCATGCAGATCAGCTTCCTGTTCTACACGCTCGCCATCATCTGGGCGTTTGCTGCGCGTACGGCGAGGAGGGCCTGGTTCGGCTTGCTGATAGTGGCGGCGCCGCTCGCGCTGATTGCCGCGTACTACTATTTTTCGGGGGCGCCATGAAGGAAGGCTTCAGACAGTCGATGGCCTGGCTGCATACGTGGCTCGGTCTCATCGTGGGCTGGATACTGTTCTATGTGTATCTCACCGGCACCCTCGGCTATGTCGACAAGGAGATCGACTATTGGATGACGCCTGACAAGCCGTACTTCGCAAAAACCCCGACAACACGCGAACAGCTTGAGCTGGCGCAGGCCAGACTGGCGGGTGTGGCCGCTGGCGCAGAGTCCTGGAATATCCAGCTGATTGGTGGCCGTGAAGCCACCTCGCTCGACATCGCCTGGCTGCCGAAGCCCGATGCGAATGGCCAACGCAGCCCCACGTTGCGCGAAACATTGGACCCAACCTCGGGCCTGCCCATCGACAACAGTGCGCGCGTCACGGGCGGTGGCCAGTTGTTGTACAAGATGCATTACAACCTCGCCTACATGCCGCTGACCTGGGCCAACATCCTGATCATGATCTGCAGTGTCATCATGTTTGCCGGCATGATCACCGGCATCATCGTGCACCGGAACATCTTCAAGGACTTCTTTACGTTCAGGCCGGGCAAAGGGCAGCGTAGCTGGCTCGATGGCCACAACCTGCTCAGCGTTGGTTCACTGCCGTTTCATTTGATCGTGACGTACAGCGGTCTGTTGTTCTTCGTTTACCAGTTCTTGCCGGCAGCACCGCACGCCGTTTACGACGAGCAGGCGGGCCGGTCGGTGGCGTTGCAGTTGTATCAAGGCACCTACGGCGTGCCGGGTGCCACACTGCCTGCCGAAGCGGGCACGGAGGCTACACTGACATCGCTGGCGTCGTTGATGAGTGAAGTGGATCGCTTGTGGGGCGAGGACAAGGCCACCACCGTGGAAGTGAAAAACCCGGGCGATGCCAACAGTCGTGTCGTGTTCCGGCCGTTGCCGAGCGAGACGATTGCGTTTCCGGATTACAGCCTGATCTTCGATGGCGTCAGCGGCCAGTTGGTCGACAACTATCCCGGGCCATACATCTATCCTGCCGGCTATGCCGATCAGGCACTGAAAGGTCTGCACAAGGGTCTGTTTGCCGGGCCCCTGCTGCGCATCCTCTACCTGTTCATGGGCGTGGCGGGCACTGCGATGATAGGCACCGGCCTGTTGCTGTGGTCCAACACCCGCAAGATCCGCATGCTGAAGGTTGGAGCGGAGCCGCATTTCGGCATTGCGTTGGTGGATACCTTGAATCTCGGCACGCTTATCGGATTGCCGATCGCCATTGCCGCCTACTTCTGGGCCAACCGTCTGTTGCCGGTCGCGCTGGAAACCCGCGCTGATTGGGAGACGCACGCGATGTACCTGACGTTCGCCCTGATGCTGCTATACCCCGTCTGGCGCGAGCTGGAAAAAGCCTGGATTGAATTGTTGTGGCTGGCAGCGGCCAGCTATCTGTTGCTGCCAGTGGTCAATGCAATAACCACGCAGCGACATTTGGGCATCAGCATTCCCGCCGGTGACTGGATCATGGCGGGATTTGATCTGACAGCCCTGGCGTGTGGAGTGGTGTTTGCACTCTTTGCGCTGCGACTGCAATGAAAAGCGACGTTGAAACAAACCGCTGTCGATGCGCCGCAATTAGTAGCCATTAACAGTCAGTAAGATTGAGACTTTCTAAGATAACAATGGCGGTTTCGTAGACCCCGACGCCTGTTCAAGCCCTTTTTGAAAATTGCCGCCACGCGTGAATGTGGTGATAGCATCAGCTATTACTTTTCATAGGGAATTGGCTGCTTGCCTCGCCAGCTGTTAGTCACCGGATCTTCCGGTCTCATAGGCTCTGAAGTCGTTGCTTACTTTTGCGAGATCGGATGGGCAGTGCACGGCGTCGATAACAATATGCGCGCCGACTTCTTTGGCCCTCAAGGTGACACGCGCTGGAATCAGGAACGCCTCAAGG
>JAZKEH010000215.1:10858-15770 GCA_040387155.1 Pseudomonadota bacterium
CGAACTTGACATTCGCGACCGTGCGGCCGTGTTGCACTGCGTCGAAACGCTTCGGCCAGACATGATCGTTCATGCAGCCGCGCAGCCCAGCCATGATCTCGCTGCTTCCCGCCCATTCGATGACTTTGACACCAACGCCGTCGGAACACTTAATCTCCTGGAGGCTACGCGATTGCAGTGTCCGCAGGCGGTTTTTGTGCATATGAGCACCAACAAAGTGTATGGCGATCGTCCGAACAGCATTCGCCTGAAGGAGCTTGAACAGCGCTGGGACTATGACGATCCTGCTTTTATAGATGGAATCCGCGAGGACTTCTCAATCGACCAAAGCAAGCACAGCCTTTTTGGCGCTTCCAAAGTAGCAGCGGACATAATGGTGCAGGAATACGGTCGTTATTTCGGGATGAATACTTGCGTTCTGCGCGGTGGATGCCTTACTGGCCCCAACCATAGTGGTGTTGAGCTTCACGGTTTTCTCAGTTACCTCATCAAATGCAATCTCGCCGGCAAAATCTACCGGGTGTTTGGGTACAAGGGAAAACAGGTTCGCGACAACATCCACTCGCTTGACGTCGCGCGGTTCATTCATGCGTTCTCCGAAAATCCACGCTGTGGTGAGGTCTACAACATCGGAGGAGGGCGGGCCAACAGCGTTTCCATACTCGAAGCGTTTGACAGAATCGCTGCGATTTCCGGCAAGTCCATGCAATACGAATATGTCGAACAGAATCGGGCAGGCGACCATATCTGCTACATCAGCGACCTGACAAAAATGAAAACACATTATCCGGCCTGGTCTATTACCAAATCGCTTGATGACGTGTTTCAGGAAATCTATCAAGCCAATCGTAACCAGGAAGGCTGACTTGTGACTGACGTAATTGCATCGCCGCAACAGCAGAATGAACGGTCAGAGCAGAATGGACAGCCCGTCCTTTCGCATGATCAGTCTCCAGGCGCAGCTGAAGTAGCGATCATCGTCCCATCGTATAACTGCGAGCATTATGTCGAGCAGACACTCAAAAGTTTGCTCGATCAGGGTGAGGCACTGCGTCGGGTGCGGTGTGTCATTTTGACCGATGATTGCTCGAAAGATGACACCATCAAGGTGGCTCGCGAAGTCTGGAATGGCGCAGCGCCTCTCGTAGTCTTCGATTCGGCCAGGAACCGCGGGGAATACCGGAACATGAACGAATGCATTGCGCGACTGCCTTCGAGCGTGAAATGGTATTTGGTGATGCATGCGGACAACATGGCAAAACCCGGTTGGTTGGAAATGCTGCTGAACCGAATTGATAATGCAGACGAACGGGTCGGAACGATTTGCACCAGCTGGGACAATTTGAACGAAGACGGATCTATTGTTACCGGCGATAACAGCGAGCCACCTACGCCGCAAAGAATTGCCGGCAATGCAGCGTCGGTATTGGGAACCATAAAGAAGGGCTGCTGGTGGCATATTTCATCGTGCGCGACTCGCGTTGACGTTTATCGCCAGATTGGCGGGTTGCCAGCAGGGTTTCGACTCAAGGGGGATTGGGATTTTCTCCTTCGCTTGCTGGGGGCTGGTTGGGATATTGAATACGTGCCTCAGGCCTTGATGCTGTATCGAAACAATCCCAACGGCAGTTCGAGCATTAGCTTCCGACGTCATCATGACATTTACGAAACCCTGCAAATTCTCCAGCGGCATCATGGAGTAATGTCGGCAGCTGATCTCATGACGTTTCACGGGCAGCAAATTGGCACACTCTCTCGCCGTTTTGTGGGAGGTGTGGTGCGGGGGCACTGGGAACGGGCAATAGTTACTGTGCCTACAAGCGGATTTGTTATCAGATCCCTTGCAAAATGCTTGCTGGAAAAATCGTTGGGAAGGCGACGCTTCCAATGGTGCTCCAGCGTAGACTCCAGGATGGAGCCAATGTTGGCGATCCTGTCGAAAAAAATGGCAGATTTTTACTCGCTGCCAAAGACCCGCGATGCGTATCAGAGAATGATCGATTCCGAAGCCAGCGCTCAGCCGCAAACGGAAGACGGGCTGCGCGCCGCAGTGCTGAGTGACGATCCCAAAAACATACTGGAAGTCGGGTGCGGGAGCGGAAGAATTTATGAAAGATTGCGCAAGCAAGGATATCGCGGCAATTACACTGGCGTTGAGATGTCCACCAATGTGATTGCTGACAACAAGAAGAGATTTCCGGAAGCCGACTGGCATGTAGGAAGTGGATATCAGCTTCCGGTCGCAGATGAGGTGCAGGATGCAGTTTTTTCCTACTACGTGCTGGAACACTGTGCATTTCCGGAACGCTTTCTCTCAGAGTTGTTAAGAGTTGTCCGGCCTGGCGGGAAAATGGTGCTGACCTTTCCCGACATGCGGCGTTGTCGAATGTTTCCCTCGCAGGCTTGTGGGCCGGACGCCAGAACCGCAAAAGAACACCTGCGATCCTTGCGGCCAATTAGTGCCGGAATACGACTTTTGGATTCCAGGGTGCGTCTTCCGCAAGCTGTCTTGAAGTGGACGTCGGCGGAGCGAAGGGGAGCATTTCCAGTCAACCTCAACCCGGTATGCCTGGAAGAAACTGTCGAAATCACGCCCGACTTCGACGCGATCTACCTTAGCTCACGCGAAGAAGTCGGCGATTGGGCATTGAAGAAGGGCTGTCGGGTCGAGTTCCCCAGCGGCGAGGAGGGCGTGTTGAGTGCGAACGCCCTTATTCAGATCACCAAGCCGAACTAATCCCCATAAATTTGCGTGGCGTCCTTGATTCTTTCACGAAGCGGCGCGCGAACCGCGCCACTTTCAGCGCAATTAATACCAATTAATACCGGCTCTTCCGATTCTGGCCTATGATTACGGCACGTTTCGCGCCCTGCGCCACTCCAATAAAAATACCAATGGCTATCACTTTTCCCAATCGTCGCACTCTTCTCAAAGGCATTGCTGCCTCCAATCTGGCGCTGCTCGGCTGGCCGTTGACGAGTGCGGGCGACACCACTCTCAGTGTGCAGCAACTCAATGATCGCCTGTCCTTGATCACCGGCGCCGGCGGCAACGTCGTACTTTACAAAGGCAATGATGGTCTGACGCTGATTGACAGTGGTTCACCAGAAAGCACCGCTGAGCTGTTGGCGCTGGTCGCGGAGCTTGGTAACAAGGCTCCGCTGAAGACTCTGATCAACACGCACTGGCATGAGGATCATTCTGGCGGCAACGAAGCCATCCATGCCCTTGGCGCCCAAATCATCGCGCACGAGAACACCAAACTCTGGCTCGGCGCCGACTTCGACGTTGAATGGCGGCAGACCAGCCACAAGCCGCGTCCTGCCGAAGCTTTGCCGGACCTGACGACCTACACGCAAGACACGCTGGATCTCGGCGGCGAAACCGTCGAGTACGGCAATTACGCGCAGGCCCACACCGATGGCGACCTGTATGTATGGTTCCCCACCAGCAATGTGCTGGTGGCCGGCGGTCTGATGACGAACAAGAAGTACCCGATCACTGACATTGCGACTGGCGGCTGGATCGGCGGCTTGCTCGCTGCCAACAAGGCCATGCTGGAACTCGTCAACGACAACACCATGATCATTCCGGATCGTGGTCCGGCCATGACCAAGGCCGATCTGCAGGTCCAGCACGACATGCTGAACGACCTGTATGAAAAAATGAAAGAGCTGGCGCGTAACGGCATCAGTGGCCAGGACATGCTGAAAGAAAAAGTGACAGCCGACTACGATGCGATATGGGGCGACCCGGAAGAGTTCGTGCTGGAAACCTATCGCGGCATGTGGGCACATACCTACGACATGGGTGGATTTATCTGATGAACAGAGTCGTCAATCAATTCATCACCTCTGCTGCCGTGTTGGCCGGCTTTGCGTTGCAGCCGCTGGCCGCCGCAGCTGCTGAGCAAGCTGGCAATGCCAAGGCCTTGCATGCTGTTGAGCAACAGTGGGACTTGCTGGACAAATATTGCATCGGCTGCCACAACACCGAAGATTGGGCAGGCAGCCTGGCATTCGACACGCTCGGCCCCGATTCAATCGGCGAAAACACCAAGGTATGGGAAGCCGCGACGCGCAAGCTGCGCGGTCGCCTGATGCCACCGCCGGGCAATGAGCGCCCGAGTGAAACCGAAATCAACGGCTTCGTTGCCGACATGGAAGGTTATCTGGATTCTCTCGCCGGCGAACACGCCAACCCTGGCCATATCGCCGTGCATCGTCTGAATCGCAAGGAGTACGCCAACGCGATTGAAGATCTGCTGGCGCTGAAGGTGGATGCGGAAGATCTGCTGCCATCGGATACCTCGAGCGAAGGCTTCGACAACGTAGCCAACGTGTTGCAGGTATCGCCGAGTTTCCTTGAACAATATCTGTCAGCCGCGCGTGCAATCAGCATCCAGGCGATAGGCGAAGCGCAACCGGCACCGGACCTCGCCTCGTTTGAAGCGCCCAGCCTGGCCAATCAGTACCGCCATGTGAATGGCCTGCCGCTCGGCACGCGTGGTGGCTTTGCGGTTGAACATTTCTTCCCCGCCGATGGCGAGTACCAGTTCAATATTGAAATTGCGTCGCAGGAAGGCTCGCTGCAGCGCTCGTATCCGACCTGGTGGCTGGAATCGCAGCACCGTTTCATCCTGACGATTGATGGCGAGGAAGTGTACACAGCATCGCTCGGTGGCTACGAAGACTCGGAAGCTGTCGACAAGGTGCAGACGCCGGCGATCACCGAGATCCAGAACCGCTTCACCAATATTCGTATTCCGATCAAAGCCGGCGCGCACCAGCTTGCTGCCGGTTTTGTTGCACGCACCCATGCGGAGTCTGATCGTATTGTTGATCACCTTAGCCCGGGCGAAGGCATGGACAACATTCCGGTTGTCGTCGCTTTCAAAGCCTTTGGTCCGTA
>JAZKEH010000216.1:0-5235 GCA_040387155.1 Pseudomonadota bacterium
CAAATGCGAATGCATCGCTGGCAGTTGTCGCAACCGCTGTGCAGCAGGCAGTGCTGGCAAAATGTGAAGAGATCAACGCCTCCAGCTGGCATGTGCTGTTTCCGCAGGACGACTTGCGTGATCAGCTGAAGAGCCAACGTTTGCTGCTGCGCACCGGTTGTCAGTATCAGTGGTTCAACAATGGCTATGCCGATTTTGAAGCCTTCCTCGCCACCTTCGCGTCGCGCAAGCGCAAGAACCTGCGCAAGGAGCGCAGCGCGGTGCAGGAAGCCGGCATTACTTTGCAAACACTGGAAGGCCCTGACGTCAGTGCCGCGCAGTGGGAGCAGTTCTACGAGTTCTATGCCAGCACCTACTTTGTGCGTGGTCGTCGCCCCTATCTGAACACCGGTTTCTTTTTACAACTGGGTCGCAGCATGCCGGAACAGCTGATGCTGGTGTTGGCGCTACGTGGCGACAAGCCAGTGGCGGGCGCGCTGTTTTTCAAAGGTCGCGACACCCTTTACGGTCGTTACTGGGGCTGTGCCGAAGAAGTACCGTTCCTGCACTTCGAAGCCTGTTACTACCAGGGTATCGACTACTGCATCCGCCATGGCTTGCAGCGCATGGACTCCGGTGCGCAGGGCGAGCACAAGATTCAGCGCGGCTTCGCGCCGGTTCCTACGTGGTCGGCCCACTGGATAGGCCATGCCGATTTCCGCAAGGCGATCGCCGAGTATGTAAAGGAAGAAGAGGCCCACATCGGCAACTACATGCAACAGGCTGCCGACTACTTGCCATTCCGCAAGGATCTGAAGTTGTAAGAACACAGGCATTCGTGTCCACAAGGGGTTTATGTCAAATGGATCGTGGTTAAACCGTATTGTGTTGACTGAAAGCGCGGGACGATAATGGTGACGTTACAGCTGTGACTGTCAGACGCGGTACACCCTGGTTAATGGAGGACTTATGAGTGACTATCGAAAAATTCTGGTCGCAGTGGATTTATCTGATGATTCCGCCGTCGTACTCGACAAGGCACGTCATCTCGCCATCGCCAATGATGCCGAGCTGAGCATGGTGCATGTGCAGGCCCCGTTGGCGGTCAGCTATGCCCTCGATATTCCTTCCATCAATCTGGCCGATCTGCATTCGGAGCTGACTGAGGAAGCACATCGCCGCCTGTTGGCATTGGGTGCGTCCGTAGACATTCCGGCATCGCGTCTGCATAGCCTGATCGGTAATCCTGCCAAGGAAATTCGTGAGCTGGCCAGAACCCTTGGCGTTGACCTGATCGTGACGGGTGGCCACGGCAAGCACGGCTTTGATCTGTTGTTGGGATCCACTTCCACCGGCGTTGCCCATGGGGTCAGCTGCGACCTGTTGATTGTCAAACTGCCGGGCTGACTGACGGCACTCGTCCAGTCCCCTACAATGCCGGCATGAAGCTGGTATTCCTCCATAGCCTGGCCGTGCGCCTGCTGCCGTTGCGCACTCCCTGTTTGCTGATAGCCGGCATAGGTTGGGGCGTTGTGGCCTGGCTGCTGCTGGACACCGATGATCCGCATTCGCGGGCAATCCGCCTGCTGCTGGTGCTGACAATGTGGGCGATGCTGCTGTTTTCCTTCGTCAATCTTTTCAAAAGCCCGGCACCGGTGGTGCTGCCTTCATTACAGTGGAGAGAGCGCCTGGTGGCGCGTCTGCTGTACTGGCTTTACTGCGGCATGACATTCTTTTTTGTCGGCGTGGTGCTGGTCGCTGTCAGCCTCAGTGTGAAGTTGCTGCTGCTCGACTGAAGTCGGCTTTGCTAGACTGCAGCAATAGAAAGTCCGGTTCATTTTCATGCAGGAGAAGCCCATGCCTTACCGTATGCGTCTGTTGTCCGTCGTTATCGCCGGTACGCTGTTGTTGGCCGCTTGCGGTGGCAACGAGCCCGCTACTTCCGTTACCGACCAACCCACGACTGCCGCTGCAGAAACCGTAGTGGCACCGGCGCCATTTGAGTATGAGGCTGATCGCTTCGCCGATATTCGCGTGTTGCGCTACCAGATCCCGGGCTTTGACCAGCTGAGCCTGCAGCAGAGAAAACTGCTGTACTTTCTCAGCCAGGCCGGCATGAGTGGCCGCGATATTTTCTATGACCAGAATTACCGCCATAACCTCCGCGTTCGCCGCACGCTGGAACAAATCGTTCAGCACTACACCGGCGATCGCAACACCGGCGACTACACCGCCTTTATTACCTATGCCAAACAGATTTGGTTTGCCAACGGCATCCACCATCACTATTCCAATGACAAGTTCACGCCGGGTTTTACGGCGGAGTATTTCCGCCAACTCGTGCAGAGTTCGCCCGCTGCCACCTGGCCATTGACCGAAGGTCAGACACTGGACGCATTAGTCGCGCAATTGGAGCCGGTAATTTTCGACCCGGCCGTTGACGCCAAAAAAGTGAATACAGCAGCCGATGTCGACAAGGTCACCGGCTCTGCTGTGAATTTCTACCGCGACGTTACCGAAGCTGAAGTCTCGGCTTTCTATGCGAGCAAGAAGGATCCGAACAACACGCACCCTGTGATGGCGGGGCTTAACTCACGCCTTGTGAAACAGGATGGACAGCTGGTGGAGCAGGTGTGGAAAGTAGGCGGCCTCTACACGCAGGCCATTGAACGCATCGTCTATTGGCTCGAGCAAGCCATCACCGTGGCCGAGAACGACGCGCAACGGACGGCACTTGAGCTCCTGGTGAAGTACTACCGCAGCGGCGATCTCGCCGATTTCGATGCGTACAACGTCGCATGGGTGGCAGACACCGCTTCTACCATTGATGTCATCAATGGCTTTATCGAAGTATATGAAGACCCCCTCGGTTATCGCGGCGCGTTCGAATCAGTGGTGTCGGTGCGTGATGAGGAAGCCACCAAGCGCATTGGCGCCATCGCTGCCCGCGCGCAATGGTTCGAGGATAATTCGCCCATCCTGGCCGATCACAAGAAGGCCGACGTCACAGGCATTACCGGCAAGGCCATCATGGTCGTGTCTGAAAGCGGTGATTCATCACCAGCCACGCCGATCGGTATCAACCTGCCCAATTCCGAGTGGATCCGCGCGGAACATGGTTCCAAGTCCGTCAGCCTTTCCAACATTACCGCTGCCTACGATGGGTCACCCGGTGGCACGCTGGAAGAGTTCGCCGCCAGTGCTGATGAAATCGCACGCAGCAAGCAGTGGGCTGAACTGAGCGGCCATCTGCATACAGACATGCATGAGGTCATAGGCCATGCCTCGGGCAAATTGAATGCCGGCGTAGGTGACACTGCCGCTACGTTGAAGCAATACGCCAGCGCAATGGAGGAAGGCCGCGCCGATCTGGTTGCACTTTATTACATGATGGACCCGATGCTGATCGAGATCGGGGTAATGCCGTCACTGGATGTGGGCAAAGCCGAGTATGACGGCTATATCCGCGCAGGCCTGATGACGCAGCTCTATCGCATTCAACCCGGTGACAATATTGAAGAAGCGCACATGCGCAACCGGCAGGAGATTGCCTCATGGGTTTATGAAAAGGGTCAGGCCGAGAATGTCATCGAACGCGTGCAACGCGACGGCAAGACTTATTTCGTCGTCAACGACTATGAAAAATTACGCGGCCTGTTTGGCCAGTTGTTGCGCGAGCATCAACGGATAAAGAGTGAGGGTGACTTCGCCGCCGCGCAGAATCTCATCGAGAACTATGGCACCCGGGTTGATCCCACTCTGCATGCCGAAGTGCTGCAGCGTTTTGCGACGTTGAATGTGGCGCCCTACTCCGGCTTCATCAATCCGGTGTTGGTGCCCGTATATGCCAACGGTGCGACTGCGGGTGAAGCCACCGATATTGTCGATGTGAAGGTGGAATACCCGACGGACTTCGTTGAACAGATGCTGGACTACGGACAGGAATATGCATTCCTGCCCGTAGAGAACTAGCAACTGTCTTGATCAGAGCCCTGCAATTCGGGCTCTTCCATCAACCATCAGCGCTCAGAACTCGTAGCTGAGACCAAGACTGCCGGAAGTGCCGTCGTTGAAGCTGTTGATATCGAAACCACCTTGGGTGGTTTCCTGACGGGTGTTCAACAGGTTTTTCACTTTCAGTGTCAGCTCGGTGTTCTGGCCGAAGCTGTGAATGTAGGTGGCATCCAGTGATCCAAACTTCTGATCAATGACGTCTGGTGCCATCAGCACCCCTACTTCGCGAATTTTCGGACCAGTCATGTGATAGACGAGGCTGCCCTTCTGGTTGTCGCCATCGTCGTAACCCAGCTGGAAGTTGACGATGTAATCCGCCTGGCCTTGCAACGGACGCTGCGAGTTGGTGATAGTGCCGGATTGCTCAGGTGTGATCGTCACTTCAGATTCAATCAGCGTCACGTTGGTGGCGACAAAGAAGTCCGCAAAACGTTCGTTGATGAATTCGAGGTTGTGGTTCACGTCTACCTCAACGCCTTGGGTGTACGCGGTAGCCGCATTGACGAAGGTACGCAGACCTTCAGTGCCGGGCATGATCACTGCTTCAATCGGCGAATCGAATTCCTTGTAGAACAAGCCGACCGACAGGCTTTCCGTTGAGCTGTAATACCACTCCCAGCGCAAGTCGTAGTTCTTGATATAGGCAACCTTGAGATCAGGATTACCGACGATGTCCTGGCCGGTAACCGGATGCGTAAACGCAGCGGGCGACAGCTCGCGGAAGTCCGGGCGCGAAGTGGTTTCCGAATAGCTGCTGCGCAATTGCATGTCCCACTGGTCGAGAACCCAGGTGCCGGTGATTGTTGGAAACAGATCGCTGTTTTCCATCGTGCTGACGATGACATCGTCGTCCTGACTGAACAGGTTGAACGTGTTGACGTTCTGGAGTGCCTCTTCCTTGCGAACACCTGCCAGCACGCGCCAGCTGTCGCCGATCTCAATGTCCGCTTCGATGAAGGCTGAATCGACCACGCGTGAGGCATTGTAGTTGTCAGTAGGTCGCGTTACTTCAAGCAACTGGAAGCCGTCGGGTGCAATTGTCTCGGCGTTGATGATTTTGCCGAGATCCGGATTCGACAACAGATCGCGGATCTTGTTTACACTGCCCTGTTGCAGGTAGGTGAAGCGACGGATGTCAGAATCGCGTGTCTTGTCGGCCTTTGAGTAGCCCACGGTGACGTCAGTGAAAGTATCGAAAGGCGTTTCGAAGCCCATCTGCATGCTGATGCCTTTGTCTTCGTT
>JAZKEH010000216.1:5335-13055 GCA_040387155.1 Pseudomonadota bacterium
TCAAGACGGTTCTGACGAATGATTTCGTCCTGCGAGACCAATTCACCAGTAAGTTGACCGGCGAGGTCGTCCATCTTGTGGATTTGCAGCACAGTTGCCTTGATCTTCTGGTTGTCGCGGAACTCAAGACCTGTGGTCAGGAACATAGAGGTATCAACGGTTTCAGTGGTGGCATTCCACATCTGCACATCGGCGGGACTCAGGTCACCCACTGCATCGGCGGCATAGCTGTTACGCGTCACGTTGAGAGTGTCCCAGGCGCTGTTGTAACTGATATTGCCCAGCATGCCTACACGGGTGTCGCCGTCCATCAGTTCCCATGCACGACCAAAGTTGGCGCCAATGCCGCGATCGGGCTTGATGGTTTGCTGTTGTACCGAGTAGTTGTTGCTCAGGCTTTCGCCGAGCGTTTCCAATTCAGCGGCGGAGAAGCCCTTCGTATAGAACCTGTTGTTGAGACGCAGCTCGCGATCATTGGCAATGGCGGTCTTCAGCACACCGGACATGTCACGCGTGCCATCGTCCACGCCCTGCCAATCATCATCGCCGCCGCGATAGACAAGACCGTCTTTACCCGTGGTGCCACCGGAGTAACCGACACTGGAGCTGAGTTTGAAGAAGTTGTATTCCGGGGCCACCTTTGTGCGCATCTGCACAGTGCCGCCGGCAAATTCGGCGGGGAATTTGGCGGAATAGGTTTTCTGTACCAGCACGCTGTCGATGATGCTGGCAGGGAACAGATCGAGAGGAACTACGCGGTTGATCGGCTCTGGGCTTGGCAGCGTTGATCCATTCAGCACTGTGCTGGAATAGCGCTCGCCGAGGCCACGCACGTAAATGAATTTGCCGCCCTGCAGGTTGAGACCTGCCATGCGCTTGAGGCCGTCCGCGACGTTGCTGTCGCCGGCGACGGTAAAGGCCGCGGCATCAAGCACGTTGGAAATGGTTGCGGTGCTGCGCTTTTCTTGCGGAATGAACTTCGCAATAACGGCAATTTCTTCGACGCCACCGGGTAGGGGCGCTGCCTCAGTGGCAGATTCCACTTCTGCTTCCTCAGCCTCTTGTGAAGGTTGTGCCAACAACAGGGATTGCTGTGCCAGCAGTATGGAAAGTGTCAGAAGTTTGAGTTTGGTAGTCATGTTTCTCTCTCTGTTAACAACGGGAAGGGCCAACAAGTTGCCTTGTTGGCCCGCTCTTCTTGCCCCCGTCACCATTTGAGCGACGGGTTTTCAATCAGCTGCGCCGTGTTACGGGCGATAGATCCAGCCTTTCGTCCAGTCGCTGCTGTCGTCTTTGACGGCGCCGACGTAAGCGGTTTCGTCGAACCAGACATCAAATCTGGCAGCAGGGGTCAGTGCGTTGACTGCAGCGCTGTTGACGTGGCTGTTCATGCCGGTTGCCACTTCAACGTTGGCACTCTGGCCTCGGAAGAATTCGCTGACTTTGAATTTGTCAGCCAGAACTTCGATGAAGTTGCCGGGAGTCGTGGGGCAATCAAAGGCAGTGTTGGTGATGGTCAGCTTGCCTGTGAGGGCAGTGGCCGAGGTGCCAGCGTTGTTGAAGGTCTGGTCGTGGTCCATATCCAGACAGCCTTTGCCGTTGCCTTTCACAACCAGGTTGCTGATGTTGACGCCAGTGCCTTCGCGCAACAGCAAGCCGAGACCGGTGTTCTTGTTACCGATAATGGTCATGTTGGAGATTTTGGGCTGCGAGCGCGGCAGGGAGTCTCGGTTGATGGCGTTGTTGTCGGCTTCAATACCGCGGTCGCCGATGTCACCACCCTGGATAACCACTACGTGCTGCAGTTTGCCGACGTAGCCGCCGGTCCAGTCGATGTTGTCGTCATCGCTGCCGATGACAACAACGTGTTTGGCATTAACGGTGCCACCGAAGAACTCAACGCCGTCATCCGCGCTGTTGTAGACCTCGATGTAATCAACCAGCGTGCCGTTGCCGACGCCCTGGAAGGCAATGCCGTTCAGTTCGTTGGTGGCCGTGATCGGCCAGCCCGGGAAGCGCACCTGTACATAGTTCAGGTTGCCGCTGTTGTCTTCGGCATTGTTGCCACCGTAGAGGCCGGTGCTGCCTTCGCCTTCAGCGGTACATACAGTCACTGTACCGGTACAGCCGTTGATCGGTGCGTTGCCATTGATCACCAGACCGCCCCAACGACCGCGGGTGTTCAGCGTCGTGGTGTCTTCACTGGCCGTGGTGAATACGATTGGTGCATCTTTGCCACCGTTTGCGTGGATCTTGGAGCCGCGACGAATCGTCAGGTAATCCTTGCCGGATTCGCCGTAAATGGTGGTGCCGGCATCAATGGTCAGAGAGGTCGCATTGGTGTTGTCACCGCCGATGAACACGGCGCCTGACAGGATGTAGTCAAAGTTGTTGGTCAGGTGCAGATCTGTGGTGATCGAGCCCTTCAGCTCACACAAGCTCTTGCCGATGAAGCCCGCAAATGAACGCGAGGTAGTGCCGGTCGGACAGGTGGTGCCGGGAGCAGCAGCGACATTGACCAGAATCGCGGTGGAATAAGTCAGCGGTGAAGTGCTGGTGGAGTAGCCGACGTGTACACGGAAGCTGCCACCATCAAGGCTGGCACCGATGCCCGCTTCGATATCACTGGCGCTAATGGTTTCGTAGGCTGCCAGGGTTTTGGTGGCAAAGGGCTTCAGTGCAGGAATCTGGAAGTTCCAGGCTTCATAGCCCGTGCTGGTACGCATGTACCATTGACCGTTGGCGAGTACGGCCATGTACAAGTTGCCGGTTTTGCCGACATCCGCCGTTGCTGGTGCAAGCAAAGCTTCGACGCCGGCAGAAGCGCTGGCTGGAATTGTTGTCAGGAAGTTGGCACCGCCACTAACAGTTGCACCACCGGCAAACTGTGCATTCGAGGCTACGCCGATTGGGGCAGTCAGGGTCTGCAACATCGGAGGCATTGCGGCCTGCACGGATGCGGCGCTGGCGCTCGCCAGCAGGGCAACCTTGATTAAGGTTTTGCTAAAATTGAACATGGTGAACTGGCTCCAGTCAGGAAAATAAAGAGTCTGTTTCAGACGGGAGCGCATATTGGGTGCTTCGTGTGAATTCTGGATTAAGTCGTGATTCAGCTAGGGTTAATTTTCCCTGAGCTCCGTAAAGCCCGCATAAAGAGTCGGTTAAGGCGCGGAGAAAGATAAGCCGAGGGCAGTTATGGTATTCTCGCGCCTGTTTTTCAGGGGATTACCTGATAATCCCGCATTTGTGACGCCACCCCGAGGTGGCCCTTTGTTGAAGTGATTTCCATGAAGAAACTTTTCAGTTCGGCGCTGTTGCTCTCTGCAGCAGCCCTTCTCAGCAGTGCTGTGCATGCGCAGGCCATCGTCTGCGTCGAAACCAATCTCGACTCCTTCTGCCTGGAGATGCTGGAAGCCGACGCGCCCAAGGCCACGGCCAATTTCCTGCGCTATGTCGATGAGGGTGACTACACCGACACCCTTGTTCACAGCAGCGTGCGCAACACTTATTTGGTGGGGGGGATGTTCGAAGCCTCGCTTGATCCGATTCCGATGGCAGCCGATCCTGCTGTCGCCAGCGAATACAAACTGCCAAATGACCGCGGCACCGTTGCATTGGTCACCACGCCGGGCCAACCGAATAGTGCGACCAGTGGCTGGCGTATCAATGTGGCAGACAACAGCGCCGCCTTTTCAGCCGCCAACAGCGGTGCTGTGTTTGCCCGCGTTCTGGGCGACGGCATGGCGGTGGTTGATCGACTGTCCAAACTATCAACCCATGCGCTGAATAGCGGACACCTGAGCCAGGCTCCACTGCTGCAACTGGATGGCACGATTACGGCCGACGACCTGGTACAGGTAAAGCGCATGTATCGCTACGGCGGTACGCTCGCTGACTTCGCGAATTACGGCATCAATTTTCCACCCAAGGATCCGGCACTGGTCGATATCCGCGATGTCGTCTGCATGGAAACCAATCTGGGCGAAGTCTGTGTGTTGATGTTCCCTGAAGACGCGCCGCAGACGGTGGCGAATTTCCTGCGCTACGTAAATGACGGTGACTACAACGGTTCGTTCTTTCATCGCTCGGTGTCGGGCTTTGTGCTGCAGGGCGGCGGTTTCAAATTCGGTGATGGCGTAGTAACGGAAATCCCGGCGGATCCACCGGTAATCAACGAGTACAAACGCCCCAATACCGTGAATACCATTGCGATGGCCAAGTTCGGCAATGATCCGAACAGCGCCACCAATCAATGGTTTTTCAACCTGGCCGACAATACCGAAACGCTTAACACTGCCAACAACGGTGGCTTCACTGTATTCGGAGAAATAATTCTGAGTGACCGCCGCGTGCTTAACCGGTTGGCGGGTGTCATTCCCTATAATCTCAGCAGCTCGCTGGGCAGCGCTTTTGCCGAAACTCCGCTGGTGAATCCCGATGTAAATCGCTCAGCCGATGACTTCGTCACAATCGAACGTGCTTTTGTTACGCAGCGCGATATCGCCGCCACTGAAGATACGACCACCAGTCCACTGGCGAAGGTTGTTGCGTTGGGAACTTACGGTCCGCAAGCCGTCGCAATTGGCGCACGCTTTCCCGTTAAAGTAGGCAACAAGATATACCGCGTCATTCTTAACAGGATCGACGGTGATCCAAACCTGTTCGGAGTCGACCTGATTCGTATCATCGAGCTGAAAGATACCGGTCGTATTACCGCGACGTTTGATGGTCGCTACCTGAGGATTCCAACGTTGCGCGCAGGCGACAAGGTCTATGCCAACATCCTGCTGGAAATTACCAATACGCGTACGCTGGAGTTCTACCTGCACAGCTATGAGCAGCTCTAACCCTGCAAGCATTTGAAGGAGATACGATGCGACCCGACCAGGATGTTGATGCAGATCCCCGCCCCAGTGGCTGGCATGCGCTGCAAACCGTTGCCCTGCCGGGCGATACCAACCAGCACGGATTGATACACGGTGGTTGGCTGGTGGGTCATATGGATATGGCTGGCAATCTTGCCTGCACACGCGAAACCAGAGGCAAGGTGGCCACGGTTGCGATTGAAACCATTGCGTTTCTGTCACCCATTCAGGTGGGCCAAGCCGTGGGATGTTTTACCCGCATTCTGGCGCTCGGCCGCAGCTCGGTACGAGTTGAGGTAGATGCGTGGGTACGCAACCTCGACAAGGAAGCCGACTGGGTCAAGGTGGCTGAGGGACTCTTCGTGTTTGTAGCGATTGATGACAACGGCCGTACACGGGCGATAGTGAAGAGCTAGCAGCTCTCCGGCGCTTTTGCCTTTTAGAGCGCCTCCAATCTCGCATAGGCGGCCACCAGCCATTTGCCACCCACTGCATCGAAATTGATTTGTATGCGGGCGTTGTTGCCATTGCCCTCGCAGCTCAGCACCACACCCTCACCAAAACTTGGATGCCGGACGCGTTGACCAAGTCGCAACCCGGCGTTGCTGACATCACTGTTCGATGAAGCCGCTGCGCCCGGCCAACTTGTTGCACGACTGATCTGGCCCTTCATACGTACTTCCTGCCGCAGCTCGTTGGGAATTTCGCGAATGAAGCGCGAAGGACGTGTGAAATTTTCTTCGCCATGCAGACGACGCGATTCCGCATGTGTCAGAAAAAGCTTTTCTTTGGCGCGCGTTACGCCCACATAACAAAGACGACGTTCTTCCTCGAGGCCTTCAATGCTGTCGGCCGACATCTTGTGCGGGAACAACCCTTCTTCCATGCCTGCAATAAACACGAGCGGATATTCCAGTCCCTTGGCGGAATGCAACGTCATCAACTGCACGGCGTCCTCGTATTCATCGGCCTGGCTGTCGCCGGCATCAAGGGCCGCCTTGTCGATGAAGCCACTCATGCGTTCCTGCATCGTGGGCTCTGTGTCTGGCGTGACATTTTCCAGCGTGAACGCACGCGCGGCGTTGACAAGTTCTTCCAGGTTCTCAAGACGTGAGCTGGCTTTTTCACCGCCTTCTTTTTCGTGATGCTGAATCAAGCCGCTTTGGCGGATGACGTAGTCCATCGTTACGTGCAGCTCGTGATCAGCGCTGTATTCTTCCAGCTGATTGATCAGGTTCATGAAGCCCCCAACATTCTGCGCGGCACGTGCTCCAAGATGGCCATGTGCGACCGCCCGTTGAGACGCCTGCCACAACGAGACACGCTGTTCGCGCGCAATAGTGCGCAGGTTTTCCAGTGTGGCATTGCCGATGCCGCGCACCGGAATATTGATGACACGTTCGAAGGCAGCATCATCGTCGCGATTTCCAACCAGCCTTAGATAGGCCATCGCGTTGCGAATTTCCAGACGTTCGTAGAAACGAAAACCGCCGTAGATACGATAGGGCATACCCACTCTTAACAACGCCTCTTCCAGCTCGCGCGACTGTGCATTGGAGCGGTAGAGAATGACGCTGTCGTCACGGCGTCTGTTCTTGCGTACCCACTGGTCGATCTGGTCGACGATGAAGCGTGCTTCATCCTGCTCATTGAAGGCGGCGTAAACAGAGATGGGCTCTCCTTCACCACCTTCGGTCCACAGCTCCTTGCCCAAACGACCGGAGTTGTTGGCGATGAGTTTGTTCGCTGCTTTCAGAATGGTGCTGGTGGACCGATAGTTCTGCTCCAGTCGGATCAGCGTGGCGGGCGCGAAGTCTTGAGTGAACTGTTGGATGTTTTCGATGCGGGCGCCACGCCATCCGTAAATCGATTGATCATCGTCGCCCACCACCATGATGTGACCGCGTTGACCGGCGAGCACTCGTAGCCAGGCATATTGAACGGCGTTGGTGTCCTGGAACTCATCAACCAGAATTTGCGAAAAGCGACGTTGGTAATAATCAAGCAGGCCTGGATGCTTCAACCATAGCTCATGGGCGCGCAACAGCAATTCACCGAAGTCCACCATGCCACCGCGATCGCACGCGTGTTCATAGGCCTGATAGACATGGATCATCGTCTTGTTGAATTCATCACCGAAGTGTTCGAGATGAGCGGCACGATGCCCCTCATCCTTCTGCTGATTGATGTACCACTGGCACTGCTTCGCAGGCCAGCGGCCTTCATCCAGTTCGAGGGTTTGCAACACGCGTTTGACCAGGCGGAGCTGATCATCGGAATCAAGGATCTGGAATTTTTCCGGCAGGCCGGCCTCCTGCCAATGTGCGCGTAGCAGGCGATGGGCCAAACCGTGAAAGGTGCCTACCCACATACCACCGATGGTATGGCCGAGCAGTTCTTCAATGCGGCCACGCATTTCTTTCGCAGACTTGTTGGTGAATGTAACAGCGAGGATGCCGGCCGGGGCGATCTGTTCCATCTGGATCAGCCAGGCGATGCGGTGAACAAGGACTCGGGTCTTGCCGCTACCTGCTCCTGCCAGCACCAGCAGATTGCCGGTTTCTGCGGTTACTGCCTGGCGTTGAGCATCGTTAAGGGCATTCAAAATGTGGGAAACATCCATGGCCGGGCATTGTAGTTAATTGAATAACTTTGCATAGGCAAAAAAAATAAATCTTGTTACTATCGGCCAACACCGCGTCTGGCGCCCCTGAAAAATCGTGGGATCAAATACGGTGCAGCACCAATAGCAAAAGCAAAATTGGGTCCGCCACTGAGTTGGCATCAGTTACAAGAGAGCAATATGGCAGAGCAAGTAGAAGGCACCGTCAAATGGTTTAATGACGAAAAGGGAT
>JAZKEH010000216.1:13065-50258 GCA_040387155.1 Pseudomonadota bacterium
GTTCACTTTGTCTCTCTCTTTTGCTATACATTCAGTCAATATTTCGGTAAGCACGGAACTGTTCTAAAGAGCACAATTGTACGTGAACAACAAACGAATGAATCGAAGGGATTTGGTTTTATTGAACAGTCTGGCGGAAAGGACGTGTTTGTTCATTACAGCGCAATTCAATCCGATGGTCGTCGTACGCTGAAAGAAGGTCAGAAAGTTAAAATGACTGTTACTCAGAGTGCCAAAGGCCCACAGGCTGAAAACGTAACGGTTGTTGGCGGCTAAGCCCGTTTAAACATCCCGCTGTGCCTCCCTAATGCTTACTGCCTCGTAGCAGCCGCTACGAGGTTGTGAGTTTCCAGAGATCGTTTGATCGCCTCTGCGGTCAAAGATTTCGTTTGCTTGGTGCGTTGCATTTGATTGCGATTGCCACCGGCCACCGATTGCCCATCCTTTCTGCGTGTACTACCTTTGTTGGCAATGATTTGTCTGCCGAGGTTGTTGTTTGGACGCATCCAGTTTACTTCGCCGCATCCAGGCCCAGCTTGGCAATCTGCGAAAATCCGAGCGCAAAGTAGCCGACTTCGTGCTGCAAAACTCCTCTGCCATGTTGACGATGCGTATTGCCGATCTGGCAGCAGCGGCAAGTGTCAGCGAGCCTACAGTGATACGCTTTTGTCGCGCGCTGGGTTTTGACGGCTTCCAGTCATTCAAATTGCAACTGGCCCAGTATCTCGGCAGCAGTGGCAACTATGTCCAGTTCTCGGTCAGTGCCAGTGATTCGGTTGCCGACGTTAACCGTAAGGTTTTTGATGCCACCATTGGTTCACTGTTGAATGTGCGTGACGAAATGGATCCTCGCGCTCTTGAGCAAGCGATTGCTGCTCTGTGTGCTGCCAAACGCGTGGAGTTCTACGGCTTCGGTGCTTCCGGTTCTGTGGCAATCGATGCGCAGCACAAGTTCTTCCGATTACAGGTGTCGGCGGCAGCCTATACCGATCCGCATATCCAGCACATGTCTGCCATCTCACTACGGCAGGATGACGTAGTAGTCGCCATCTCCCAATCCGGTCGCACGAAGGCACTTATTCAAAGTGTGAATCTGGCACGTGAGGCTGGTGCACGTGTCATTGGTTTGGTACCACGCAACACCCCGCTGGCTGATCTGTGCGACTTTCCGATTCACATCAATGTTGAAGAAAGCGAGCTGGTGTACACGCCAGTCTCTTCCCGCATTGCTCATCTGGTTGTTATTGACGTTTTAGCGATGGGTGTCGCGCGCTCACGCAGTGACCTGTTGCAGGATCACCTCAAACGATTGAACCGCAGTCTGCGCAGCTTGCGAGCACCGGGCGAACGCACGCGTTGATCGCCACCCAGTGCCACAGCGTCAGAACGAAAAATTGGCCTCAATGCCTACTGTGCGCGGAGCATTGAAATTGGCGTAGTCACCCAGCACGGCCCGGTTGGCGTTTGAGCGACGATAGATATACTCCTCGTCAAACAAATTGCGTGCCCAGGCCGCGAGCGTGAGCATGGCGCCACTGCTTCCCAATCCAATGTCAGCGAGCGCCACCCGAGCATTGACGATACGCGCTGCCTCTGTTTTCACGTCTTCGTTGTCGAAGCTATAGGCGCCATCAGAATAATTGCCATCAATGTGAAACTGCAATTCCATGGAGTCCATCGGAACCACGTAGTTCAGCGAAGCACTGGCTGCATTCTCTGGTGTGAACACAATGAATACCGGCTGGATCGGATTGCCCGGCAACAACGGATTGGCGGTAGGGGGTACATCCACGTACGTATGATCATATGCAAAATTCATCGTCAGGTTATCCGACAGATAAGCGGTCAGATCCAGTTCGATGCCCCGGATTTTTGTGGTGCCGGGTGCATTCACGGTTTCCAGGGTATTGCGATTGGTAATCGGATCCACGAAGTTGAAATCAACCTGGCTGCCATCACGATTCATCGTGTACACCGCAGTATTAAGGCGAAACAGTCCATCAAATAGTTCGGTCTTGGCACCGAGTTCATAGGCTTTCACCACTTCCGGACCAAAGGAACGATAGATCAGTGAGCGCGAACTCGCGCCGCCAGAACGATAGCCCGAGGAGTACTTCGCATAAACGTGGATGTCGTCAGAGAGATCGTAGGCGAAGGTTACCAGAGGATCGAAATGATCGGACTCAAGGTCGAACTTCAGGTTAGTCGCGACATTGTTCACGCGGTATAGCTCACCATTTTTTTCGTCGTGCGTCTCGCGTGCTCCCAAGGTCAAGTGAAATGCCGGCATGCTTTCGGGCGTCCATGTGGCTTGGCCGAAGACAGCGTAGCTTTTCGCCCAGGCACGACTGGCACGATCCACTGAGCGAAACCCCGGCCACGTCGGCCTCGGGTCGTTTATCGTGTAACTTGAACCATCGGCATTCCATCTGTTCGTGCTGGGTGTGGCCGCAGCATCGCCTGCGCCTTCGGTGAAATAGTAGAGACCACCGACATACTCGATAGTGTCCGAGCCTCCAACGACCTGGAATTCCTGACTGAACTGATGCTGGCTCAATTGCGACAGACTGTAGCGGCTGAAGTTACCGTTGGTCACGTAGACCGGCGTGCGATGTGCACCGCCCGCGTTGTCCCATTGGTCATCGCTGACTGTGCGATACGCCGAGATTGAGCGCAGTTCAACATTCTCCAACTGCCACGCAATGTTCATCATGCCACCGCTGGTCTTGTCGAGCGTGACTTGCTGGGGCACACCAATGTCAGCGGTATCCATGCGTTCATCCGTCACGACTACTGTCGATGGCAGTGCTCTGATGGTGTTGGGAGGAATCGAGCCTGCGGGTTGTGACAGTGGCAACACTGTGTAGCCGTTCGGGTTGAAGTTGATCAGCTGGCTGTAGAACGGCGTGTTTTCATCCTGACCACCGTCGTAGCTGAAGTCAGCAGTAATACTGTCTGTCGGCTGCCAGCGGGCAGAGAGACGCGCGCCGTAACGATGTGCGTAGTTCCAACCGGCAGCGCCGGGCAAGGGGTTATCGACGGAGGCATCCTGGTGCTGAAGTGCTGCATCCAGCTTGAACGACACGTTGGCGATTTCCGGAAAATCGATATGCATCGTCTCGCTGTAACTCCCGTAGTTGCCGACACTACTATTGAACCGCCCTTCGAATTCACCAGTAGGCGTTCTGCTGATGATGTTGACTGCCCCGCCTTCTGTGTTGCGTCCGAACAGCGTGCCCTGCGGACCTTTCAATACTTCAATACGCTCAACATCCAGCAACGATGCATTTAGACCATGCTGTCGACCTAAATAGACACCATCAATGTAGATGCCTACTCCTTGCTCACGCGCGGGTTGGTTGGCATCGAGCGGCACAATGCCGCGCATACCAATGGTGAGCGCTGATTGGCGCGCTTCAAACGTAGCTACTCGCAGTGACGGCAGCGAACCGTCTGCCAGATCGCGCAAACTGAGAATGTGTCTTTTTTCCAACTCTTCATTGTTCATCACCGCAATGGAGATCGGCGTTTCCTGCAGATTGGTTTCTCGCTTGAGCGCGGACACCGTGATCTCCACAACTTCGATGCCGGATCTTGAGTTGGGAATTTCTGCTTCAGCTGCCATCACGTTATGAGGGCGGGAAAGATAGCTGATGACTGCCAGCGATACGGCAACACGTAGACTCTGTTTCATTAACGCAATCCTCGTTGACCAAATTCACTGACAAATGGTCAGAGAATTTGGTAACAAGGAAATTAAAGGTGCGTTAAGAGGTTCTCTTCACGATGATGAGAACAGTACGGCGTATTTACCGGAAAAATCAGTGTAATTCCTGATCGACAGACACTGTCACTTCAATCCGTGACAGCCGGACTCATTCAACAGTGACGCTCTTGGCAAGGTTACGCGGCTGATCTACGTCAGTGCCTTTGATGACGGCGACATGGTAGCTCAGGAGCTGCAGCGGTACGGTGTAAACAATTGGCGCCAGGAAATCGCTACAGTGCGGTACGTTCAACACCTTGGTATCCAGCTCATTGCTGAAGCCGGCCTGGGCATCAGAAAATACGTAGAGCTGGCCACCACGCGCGCGGACTTCCTGCAGATTTGATTTCAACTTTTCCAGCAGCTCATTGTTGGGCGCTACCGCAATAACTGGCATCTCA
The DNA here is from genome assembly GCA_040387155.1 of Pseudomonadota bacterium. GTDB lineage: Bacteria > Pseudomonadota > Gammaproteobacteria > Pseudomonadales > Pseudohongiellaceae > CAILUG01. Next base: position 17,233 of record JAZKEH010000216.1, read on the forward strand.
TCGTCTACCAGCGCTAACGGCCCGTGCTTCAGCTCACCGGCGGGGTAGGCCTCGGCATGAATGTAGGAAATTTCTTTCAGTTTCAGCGCACCTTCCATTGCTACCGGATATTGGATGCCACGGCCAAGGAATAGCGCATGGCGTTTTTCGGCAAAGTCATGCGAAAGCTCCTTGATGCTTTCATCCATCTGCAACGTTTTTGTGATGATGTCCGGCAGGCTATTGAGATCTTCGATGTACGTCTGCTCCTGCTCTGGAGTCATTCCGTTACGACGGCCCAAGGCGAGTACCAGCAAAGCCAGCACTGACAGCTGTGTTGTAAATGCCTTGGTGGAGGCTACGCCAATTTCACGACCAGCAAAGGTCAGCATCGCCAAATCTGATTCGCGAACCAATGAACTGCTTGCCACGTTGCAGACAGTCAGACAGCCGACATAGCCGGCTTTCTTGGCAAAGCGCAGCGCAGCCAATGTGTCTGCTGTTTCGCCCGATTGTGAGATTGAGACAAACAGACAGTCCTTTGGTACGAGCACATTGCGATAGCGGTATTCACTGGCGATCTCGACGACACACGGAACGCGCGCAATACTTTCAAACCAGTACTTGGCCACCATGCCAGCGTGACTGCTGGTACCACAAGCCACGATTTGCACAGCCTTGGTTTTATCGAAAATTTCTCTGGCGGCTACACCAAACGCTTCTTCCAGCAGTTGGGTGCGACCGATGCGGCCTTGCAAGGTGTTGCGCAAGACCTCTGGCTGTTCATGAATTTCCTTCTGCATATAGTGACGATATTTGCCCTTCAGCACATCGTCATTTTCCTGATGCAAGCGCGTGATTTCCCGATGCACCAATTTGCCGGCATTCCAGATCTTGTAGTAAGTCAGTCCCACTTCCGCGATATCGCCTTCTTCCAGATAGACGAACCGATCTGTTACCTGGCCAAGTGCCGCAGGATCGGAAGCAATGAAATTTTCACCAATACCCACACCAATTACCAACGGGCTGCCGCTACGCGCGCATACGAGAATGTCTGGCTTGTCCTTGTTGATGACGGCGACGCCGTAGGCCCCCGTCAAGCGAGTGATCGCAGCTTTTACGGCATCGACGAAATCAACATTCTTCTCATTGATTATGCAGTGCACCAAATGCGCGATGACTTCCGTATCCGTATCCGAACGGAATTTGTAGCCCTTCTGTTGCAGCTCATGTTTCAGTTCGAGATAGTTTTCGATGATGCCGTTGTGGACCAGCGCTATGGTTTCGGGCGAAAGATGCGGATGGGCGTTTTCCTTTGTTGGTTTGCCGTGGGTTGCCCACCGCGTATGTGCAATGCCCAGCGTACCGCGAGCGGGATTGTTTTTGACTTCATCGTACAAGGCTTGCACTTTGCCAACAGTCTTCGACGTCACCAGGGTTGATTGTGCAGGGTCAATCACCGCCAGGCCGGCGGAGTCATAGCCCCGGTATTCCAGACGACGCAATCCTTCGATCAGGATATCGGTGATCTGACGTTCTGCGATTGCACCTACAATTCCGCACATAGATTTTTTTCCTGGAGAGAAAAATTAATTTGGTTTTTTCGGCAGTTTCTGTGGTCGCTGCCAGCCATCGATATTGCTTTGGCGGCCACGTGCGAGTGCCAGCTGCTTCTCAGCGACATCCTTCGTGATGACAGATCCAGCTCCGACGGTGGCTCCACTGGCTACCGTAACAGGCGCAACCAAGGCAGAGTTCGATCCAATGAATACATTATCGCCAATGATGGTTTTGAATTTGTTAACACCATCATAATTGCACGTGATAGTGCCTGCGCCGATGTTCACATCATTGCCCAGCTGACTGTCGCCCACATAACTCAAATGGTTCACTTTACTGTGACGGCCAATTTTTGACTTTTTGATTTCGCAGAAATTGCCGACTTTGGCTTCGTCTGCCAATTCAGTACCGGGGCGAATGCGAGCGAAGGGACCGATGCTGCAGTCCTTGCCGATCACCGCATCTTCCAAGACGGAGTTGGCTGAAATTTCGGTGCCGTCGCCGACGGTGCAATTTTTCAAACTGCAATTGGCGCCTATTTTTACGTTATTGCCGAGGCTCACGGCACCCTCAAGAATTACGTTGATGTCTATTTCTACATCTTGCGCGACGGTGACCTTGCCGCGCAGATCGAAGCGTGCAGGATCTCTCAGTGTCACGCCTTTCAACAGCAACTTTTTGGCTTCGCGTTGTTGGTAATGTCGCTCGAGCTCTGCCAATTGCAGACGATTATTGATGCCAGCAGTTTCTTGCTCGTCTTCACAGATAGACGTGAGAACTTGGCAGCCGTCTGCCAATGCGAGTTGAACAATATCGGTGAGGTAGTATTCACCCTGTGCATTGTTCGTCTTGATGCGCGGTAACCACTGATGCAAACGCTGCACCGGTATGGCCATCATGCCAGTGTTGATTTCGCGAATGGCTTTTTGGACGGTATTCGCGTCCTTGTCTTCGACGATTGCAGAGATGTTGCCACTGGCATCGCGGACGATACGCCCGAGTCCTGCCGGATTCGCAACATTACAGGTCAGTACCGCCATGCTGTTGGCGTCGGTTGCAAGCAACAACTTTTGCAGAGTCTCTGCCTGCACCAAGGGGACATCACCGTAGAGCACCAACGCAATCGCGTCCTGTTCAAGGTGTGGCAAGGCCTGGTGAACGGCATGCGCGGTGCCGAGTTGTTGTTCCTGCAGCACGAAATTGACTTTCTGATCGCCGACGGCCTGTCTAACCTGGTCCGCGCCGTGACCAATTACAATCTGGGTGGTGGCAGCGGAAAGCTGCGTTGCAGTATCAATTACGTGTTGCAACAGGCTCCGGCCGGCCAGCTTGTGCAGCACCTTGGGCTGGCTGGAGTACATGCGGGTGCCCTTGCCGGCAGCCAATACGACAACATTGATGTTTTGCATCTCGCAGCAATCCTTTGAAGGGTAAGCCTAACGAATCAGGAGAAGCAGGATAGCAAAAAAAAAGGTGGCTCAAAGCCACCTTTCTTCCTGAAAACCTTTCGCAAACCATTAACCCACTTACGAAATTGCCCTGTGGACTAGTGACCCATCTTTTTGCGCAGCTGTTGGATGGTGCGAATTTGCGCAGCGGCCTCGGCGAGCTGGGTCGCGGCGCGGGAATACTCGAAAGCTGCATCACGGTTAAGAACTGCATCTTCCGCATCTCGCTTGGCCTGCTCAGCCTGCACTTCATCCATATCGTCAGCGCGAATGGCGGTATCGGCCAGAATATTCACACCGCCAGGCTGCACTTCAAGATAGCCGCCAGAGACGTAGAAAATCTGTTCTTCACCATTCTCGGTAACCAAACGCACAGGGCCAGGTACCAAAGCCGTCAGCAAGGCCGCATGGCCCGGCATGATACCCATGTCACCCAGTGTGCCGGTGGCAACGACAGACTCGACGCGGCCGGAGAAAATCCGGGCTTCGGTACTGGCGATATCGCAGTTCATCGTCGTTGCCATGGTTTCAGTCCTGTCTCGCGTGGTGGATCCGGTCGCTCAAAAAGGCCGCTACTTATTACTTCGCAGCCATCTTGGCAGCTTTCTCAACAACTTCGTCGATGCCGCCGACCATGTAGAACGCCTGCTCTGGCAGGTGATCGTAATCGCCAGCCAGGATGCCTTTGAAGCCGGCAATGGTGTCTTTCAGCGTTACGTACTTGCCTTTGGAGCCGGTGAATACTTCAGCAACGGTGAACGGTTGTGAAAAGAAGCGTTCGATTTTACGGGCGCGGTTAACGGCCAGTTTGTCATCTTCCGACAGTTCGTCCATGCCGAGGATGGCGATAATGTCTTTCAGTTCTTTATAGCGCTGCAGGATGGTCTGTACGCCGCGTGCGGTTTCGTAATGCTCCTGACCGATTACCAATGGATCCAGCTGACGGGAAGTGGAATCCAGCGGATCGATAGCCGGGTAGATACCGAGCTGGGCGATGGCGCGTGACAGTACAACGGTGGCGTCCAAGTGCGCGAACGTGGTGGCTGGTGACGGGTCAGTCAAGTCGTCAGCAGGTACGTATACGGCCTGGATGGAGGTAATCGAACCGGTCTTGGTGGAGGTGATACGTTCCTGCAGCTGGCCCATCTCTTCAGCCAGTGTTGGCTGGTAACCTACGGCAGACGGCATACGACCCAGCAGAGCGGATACTTCGGTACCAGCCAGTGTGTAACGGTAGATGTTGTCGACAAACAACAATACGTCACGGCCTTCGTCGCGGAATTTTTCAGCCATGGTCAAACCGGTCAAAGCAACGCGCAGACGGTTGCCCGGCGGTTCGTTCATCTGGCCATATACCATCGCTACTTTGGAGTTTTTGAAGTTCTCGGTATCGATTACCTTGGCTTCCTGCATCTCGTGGTAGAAGTCGTTACCTTCACGAGTACGCTCACCTACACCAGCGAATACGGACAGACCGCCACGCGCCGTTGCGATGTTGTTGATCAGTTCCATCATGTTTACGGTCTTGCCTACGCCGGCACCACCGAACAGACCGACTTTACCGCCCTTGGCAAACGGGCAAACCAGGTCGATAACCTTGATGCCGGTTTCCAGCAGTTCTTCGGAAGCTGCCTGCTCGTCATAGGTAGGCGCTTTGCGGTGAATCGGCATGCGTTCTTTTTCGCCGATGGGGCCGCACTCGTCGATCGGATTGCCGAGTACATCCATGATGCGACCGAGGGTTTCTTCGCCAACCGGTACGCTCACTGGCGCGCCAGTGCCACTGACGGACAAGCCGCGGCTCAAGCCTTCAGTGGAACCCATCGCAATGGTGCGGACAACGCCGTCGCCCAGCTGCTGCTGAACTTCAAGCGTGATGTTTTTCTCAGTCACCTTGAGGGCGTCATATACCTTGGGCACGGAATCACGTGGGAATTCCACGTCAATTACTGCGCCGATGATCTGGACTATGCGACCGCTGCTCATGTTCGGTTCCTCTGCTCTCTGTGGTTCTCGCCTGTTGGGCGAAAGTAAACTCAATTAAATTCTTGTTCGGACTCGCCGCTATACAGCAGCGGCACCGCTTACGATTTCCGACAATTCTTGCGTAATGGCTGCCTGGCGCGCCTTGTTATAAACAAGCTGCAATTCATGGATGATGTCGCCAGCGTTGTCGGTGGCATTCTTCATCGCGATCATGCGTGCAGCCTGTTCGCACGCGTTGTTCTCTACTACGGCCTGATACACAAGCGATTCGATGTAACGGGTAAGCAAACCATCCAGCAGTTCTTTGGGTGCTGGTTCGTAGATGTAGTCCCAGTGATGCTGCAGTTCTTTTTCTTCAGAAGGTTGCAGCGGCAACAGCTGTTCCACGGTCGGCTTCTGCGTCATGGTGTTAACAAATTCATTGCTAACCAGGTACAAGCGATCAATTTTCTGACTGAGGTAGGCGTCCAGCATCACTTTGACCGAACCAATTACATCGGCCACTGCCGGCTTTTCACCGATGTTGCGTACCGCTGCAACAACGTTACCGCCGTAGTTATTGAAGAACGAGGCTGCTTTGGCGCCAATCGTGCAGATCTCGGCATTGGCGCCCTGCTCGTGCCAGCCCTTCATCGCACCAACCATCGCCTTGAACACGTTAATGTTCAAGCCGCCACAAAGACCGCGATCACTCGAGATCACAATGAAGCCAACGCGTTTGACCGGTCGCTCCATCATGTATTCGTTCTTGTACTCCGGATTAGCGTTCGCGAGATGGCTGACCACATTGCGAATGTTGGTCGCATACGGTTTGCCCAGCTGCATGGCTTCCTGCGCTTTGCGCATTTTGCTTGCTGCCACCATTTCCATGGCGCTGGTGATCTTCTGAGTATTTTTAATACTCTTGATCTGGTTGCGAATTTCTTTACCGACCGCCATGGTTTATTACCAGGTCTGAGTGGAAACGAAACTGTTGAGTGCGGCTTTGAACGAAGCAGCTGTCGCGTCGCTGTAATCGCCCGTAGTGTTGATTTCCTTCATCAAGGCGCTGTGGCTGCCATTCATGTAGGACAACAAAGCGGCTTCGAAATCAGCGATTTTGTTCAGCGCCACTTTCTTCAGATAGCCTTCGTTGGCGGCGTAAATTACGACTGCCATTTCAGCTACTGATTGTGGTGAGTACTGTTTCTGCTTCATCAGTTCGGTTACGCGCTGACCGTGTTCCAGCTGGGCGCGGGTTGCATCGTCAAGGTCGGATGCGAACTGGGCGAATGCGGCAAGTTCACGATACTGCGCAAGTGCCAGACGGATACCGCCACCGAGTTTGCGAATGATCTTGGTCTGGGCTGCACCACCTACGCGTGATACCGACAGACCGGCGTTCATGGCCGGACGGATACCGGAGTTGAACAAGCTGGTCTCCAGGAAGATCTGCCCGTCGGTGATCGAGATTACGTTGGTCGGTACGAAGGCGGATACGTCACCTGCCTGCGTTTCGATTACTGGCAATGCGGTCAGTGAACCAGTCTGGCCTTTGACGGCGCCGTTGGTGAATTTTTCTACGTACTCAGGATTTACACGCGCGGCACGCTCGAGCAAGCGGCTGTGCAAATAGAACACGTCGCCAGGATAGGCTTCGCGACCTGGAGGACGGCGCAGCAACAGCGAGATCTGGCGGTAGGCCCAGGCTTGTTTGGTCAAATCGTCATAAATGATCAGGGCGTCCTGGCCGCGGTCGCGGTAGTACTCGCCCATCGTGCAACCGGTGTACGGTGCAAGGAACTGCATGGCAGCAGGATCGGAAGCGCCGGCAGCAACGACGATGGTGTGTTCCATCGCGCCGTTCTCTTCCAGTTTGCGCACTACGGCAGCAATGGAGGACTGCTTCTGGCCGATGGCAACATAGATACACTTAATGCCAGTGCCTTTCTGATTGATGATGGCGTCAACTGCGATAGCGGTTTTGCCCACCTGACGGTCACCGATGATCAGTTCGCGCTGACCACGACCGATTGGCACCATGGCGTCGAGCGCTTTCAGACCAGTTTGTACCGGCTGCGAAACGGACTGACGGGCGATAACGCCTGGCGCTACTTTTTCAACAGCGTCGGTCAGTTTGGCGTTCAGCGGACCTTTGCCATCGATCGGGTTGCCAAGGGCATCGACTACGCGGCCTTCCAGTTCGGGGCCGATTGGCACTTCCAGAATGCGCTTTGTGCAGCGGCAGGTCTGACCTTCGGCCAGCTTCTGGTAGTCACCCAGTACAACCGCGCCCACAGAGTCGCGCTCAAGGTTCAAGGCCATACCGTAGATACCGCCTTCGAACTCGATCATCTCGCCGTACATCACATCGGCAAGGCCGTGGATACGAATGATACCGTCAGACACGCTGACGATAGTGCCTTCGTTCTGGGCTTGCGCAGTTACATCCAGCTTTTCAATGCGCTGTTTGATGATGTCGCTGATTTCTGATGGATTCAGTTGCTGCATGCTGGATTCCTCAACTTAATTCCTGAATTCTTTCGGTAAAAAATTCTTGGGTAACTGCTGTTTGGTAGTGCTATTTGATTCTTGGTGCTGACTGCCGATCACGCATTCATGGATTCGGCGAGCTTCTTCAATCGGCCACGCACAGAGCTGTCGATAACAAGGTCGCCGGCGCGTACTACGACGCCGCCAATCAGCGTGTTGTCCACGCTGGTGCTGAGTTTCACTTCGCGCTGAAGCTTCTGCTTGAGCAGCTTGCCGAGCTGTTGTTCAGCAGCGCTGTCGAGCGGGAAGGCGGACGTCACATCAACGTCCACAGTACGTTCACGCTCTGCTTTCAGTTGTTCGAACAATTCCGCGATTTCTGCGATCAAGGGCAATCGCTTATTGGCAGCAAGCACCAGTACAAAGTTTTGTACCGCCGCATTGAGTTCATTGCCGCACAGGTCAATCAGCGTCTGCGCTTGCGCGCCAGTGCCGCGCGAAGGATCGCCCAGGTAACCGGCCACGCGTGGCTGTTGCGCCACTGCTGCGAGAGTTGCCAGACCTTTCGACCAGTTGGCAAGTTGCCCGCTGCTTTCAGCCGAGCTGAAAGCTGCTTTCGCGTAGGGTCTGGCCATCGTGGTGAGTTGTTGTGCCATTGCGCAATATCCTCAGCGGTTACAGGCTGGCAGCCAGCTTGTTCAGCAGCTCGCTATGGGCTTTCGCATCCACGGAGCTCTGCAGGATTTTCTCGGCACCGGCTACTGCCAGTGTCGCTACCTGCTGACGCAGATGTTCGCGCGCCTGGCTGATCTGCTGTTCGATTTCGGCTTGTGCGCCGGCCTTGATGCGCTGACCTTCTTCACGGGCCTTGTCTTTGGCTTCGTCAATGATCTGGTTCGCGCGCTTGTTGGCCGAGTCGATAACGCCGGCTGCGCTGGTCTTGGCCTCACGCAGCATTTCGGCAGCTTTCTCTTGCGCTACTTCAAGGTCTTTGCCGGCACGGGAAGCAGCCTCGAGACCGTCAGCAATTTTCTTCTGACGATCATTGAGTGCCTTCACGATAGGCGGCCACACGAGTGCGTGGCAAAACCATGCGAAAAGGAAGAATGCGATTATTTGACCAATGATGGTTGCATTCAGATTCATAGCAGTACTCTCACCTCGTGTTCACCTTACGGTCGCGGCGCGTCGATCACGCAGCAGTTGGGAACAGCTTTTCCAATCGAAAAGACGTGCGTTTGTGCCAGTCTTACACTGCGAACGGCTGAACGAAGATGAAGAACATCGCCATACCAACGCCGATAATGGAGATTACGTCCACGAAGCCGGCAACCAGGAAGAACTGGGTCTGCAGGCGCGGAGCCAGTTCAGGCTGACGTGCTGAGCTCTCGATCAGCTTGCCGCCGAGGATGCCGAACGCTACAGCGGTGCCGGCACCGCAGATGCCGAAAATCAGGGCTGCAGCGATGAGGGTGTTGGCGAATATAGTTTCCATTGTTATCTCCAGGGTTGATGAAGGTTTACTGCTAAAACTGCGTTATGGTCGATCAGTGATGCTGGTGTGCCTGGTTGATGTACACGATGGTCAACATCATGAACAGGTATGCCTGCAGCGGTATCACCAGCAAGTGGAAGATTGCCCAGGGAACGTTCAGCAAGAACTGCCAGTAGCCCAACAGGCCAATGACCAGGAAGATGATTTCGCCGGCAAACAGGTTGCCGAAAAGTCGCAAGGCCAGTGAAACAGGCTTCGCCAGGAAGGCAGGTACTTCCATTACCAGGTTCAGCGGCAGGGCAGCCTTGCCGAACGGATGGAATGCAAATTCACCAAGGAAACCACCAAGGCCCTTGCTCTTGACGCTGTAGTACAGAATGAGAAGGAAAACACTGAGTGACAGGCCGATCGTGATATTGACGTCGGTGGTCGGCACAGCTTTGAAGAAAAGATGGCTGTCGCCGGCAATGGCTTGGGCGGCAAGCGGGATCATGTCAACCGGCACCAGATCCATCAGGTTCATCAGGAAGACCCAGCAAAATATGGTAAGGGCTACCGGGCCGAGGAAATCGCATTTGCCCTGGAAAGTATTCTTGATGCTGTCCTGCACGAACTCTATGAGTATTTCGATGAAGTTCTGAAGGCCGCCGGGTACGCCAGTGGTGACTTTGCGGCTGACCGCCATGAACAAACCAAGGAACAACAGGCCAAGCACAACGGAAATGCCCATCGTGTCGACATGAATCGACCAGAATCCCATGTCGCCAGCTTCTTCCTCGGTGTGGGCAAAGCCCCACTGACCGGCATCCGCATAACCCTCGGGATGTTTGCCGTAGGTCAGGAACTGCAAATGGTGATTGACGTATTCACCGCCACTTGCATAGGCGGCTGCTTCGCCCGCGTGTTCCGCGGCGCCTGCCAGTTCTTCACCTGCAACTTGTGCTGCTTCTGCCATTGCTTACACCAGTTAACGTTTCGTTACTGCAGCGATTGGCTCTACCAGCCGCTGCAAACATTCAACTTAACAATCAATTTCAATTTACCCAGGCTTGCGGCTGCCTAGCCGTGCCGCAATCAACATGCCGGCCACCTGTACGATCAAAAACCCGCCCATTACTGCGAGGGGGTTCAGTGGTTTCACCAAGGTAAATACCAAGGCGAAACCCAGACACATCTGGGCAATCTTTCCCAGCTCGGCAATGAAGGCACTACGAAGCACTTGTTCCATCGCGCGGGCACCGCTGTGCCGGAAGTATCGCACCATGAAATAGCTTCCCGGTATCAGGGATATCAGACCGCCCAAGGCAGTTGAGTATCCGCTGACAAGACCCAGAGCCAGCGTGACCACTACAACCATGGTCAGCCATACCAGGCTTTGGCTGGCAATTGCTCGGTAAATCGGGAATTTATGCATGGCCTGCGGCCGCCCGTCGAAGGCGGCGCATTATATGGGCTGCATTTTTTGGCGGCAACCCAAAGAGGCCTGATTTTTCAACCTGATTCGGGATTCTCCGCTGTGTCGGTGTAGGCACTAGCGGATATGCGCGAGGATGCCGTCGAGCTGATCCAGCGAACCGTATTTTAGAATCAACCGTCCTTTTCCCTTGGCGGTGTGTTCGACCAGCACTTCGGCCCCCAGCTTTTCAGAAAGCTCATCCTGCAGGGCACGGATATCGGGGTCAGGCTCACTGCCGGCTTTGGCGGTTTTTTTTCCGCTCTGCAGGGAGCGGACCAGGGCTTCAGTCTGGCGTACCGAGAGGGACTTGGTTATCACGGTGCGCGCTGCCGCCACTTGCTGCTGTTCTTCGAGCGCCAACAAACAGCGGGCATGACCCATCTCGATGTCGCCGTGCTCCAGGCATGTACGTACCTCTGGATGCAGGTTCATCAGGCGCAACAAATTGGTTACTGCTGAGCGGGACTTTCCTACAGCGTCTGCCACCTCTTGCTGTGTCAGTGAAAACTCATCCTGCAAGCGCTTGAGCGCAATGGCTTCCTCCATCGGATTGAGATTTTCGCGCTGGATGTTTTCGATCAAGGCCATCGCAATCGCGGCGTTGTCAGGTACTTCTCTGACAAGGGCTGGAATTTTGTCCAGGCCGGCCAGTTGAGTGGCGCGCCAGCGACGTTCACCAGCGATGATTTCGTACTTGTTGGCGCCGATAGGGCGCACAACGATAGGCTGCATCACACCCTGCTGCTTTATCGAGTTAGCCAATTCTTCCAGTGACTCGGCGCGAATGTCCTGCCGGGGCTGGTATTTGCCTGGCTGTATGAATTCAACGGGGATATGGCGCAAGGTGCCATCAACGGATGTCGCTTCCAGCGAAATTGGAGGAGATGGTTCTGTTACCGGAGCATCGAGTGGCTTTTCCGGCGCAGGCGGTTTGGCTGCTTTGACACCGCCCAACAAGGCGTCCAGCCCCCTACCCAACCCAAGTTTTTTGGTCGCCATTCTCAAGCCTCGCTTGCAAGCTGTTGCGGTTCTGCAATCTCGCCCGTGCCGGCGCTGCGGCGCAATATCTCGCCCGCCAACGCCAAGTAGGCCAGCGCACCGCTGGAAGCTTTGTCATAAACAATTACCGGCAGACCGTGGCTGGGCGCTTCTGCCAGTCTCACATTGCGCGGGATTACCGTGCGATACACCGCATCGCCAAAATGTTGCTTGAGCTGCTCGGAAACCTGCTGGGTGAGATTATTACGAGGATCAAACATGGTCCGGATGAGTCCTTCAATTTTCAGGTCCGGATTCAGTGCTTGCTGTATGGCCTCTATCGTATTGGAAAGTGCGGAGAGGCCTTCCAATGCATAGTACTCACACTGCATGGGAATCAGTACCGCGTCGGCGGCAACCAGTGCGTTGAGTGTCAGCATGTTGAGTGATGGGGGGCAGTCCACGAGAATGTAATCGTAATCGGCAGCCACCGTAGCCAGCGCTGTTCTAAGTCTCAGTTCCTTGCTTTCCATTTCCAGCAATTCAACTTCGGCAGCAGTCAGGTCGCCATTGGTGGGCAGCAGCGCGTAACCTGCTGGTTCAGCCTGCACAATGGCATTGCGCATTTCACTTTGTCCGGTCAGGACTTCATAGGTGCCTGCGGCAATAGAATTCTTGTCGATGCCGCTGCCCATCGTCGCGTTGCCTTGCGGGTCTAGATCGACCACCAGCACTTTTTTCTGCATACGGGCCAACGAAGCTGCCAGATTAATAGTGGTCGTGGTTTTGCCCACGCCGCCCTTCTGGTTGGTTACCGCAAAAATCCTGGCTCCGTTATTAACCACAACCTGCTACCTGTTCAATTCTTGTTAGTGAAACCAGTCGTTTGGAAATTTCTTTGCTTCCACTTTCGATTGCATTTTTCGATTGCACTACTGCTGTTGATGCGTCCGGTTTTGATAATTGCCGCTTTTATTTTTCCTGCACAGCATCGCGTCGTATATCCAGCAGATGCCGCGTAACGTTAGTGCCGGGTACATGCAGCGAGTGACTGGCAAACAGCTTGAACCCTGCGGGCAGATCCGCAAGTTCCGCCTCCGGAAATTGCCCTTTCATGGCCAACAAACTTCCGGAGGCACTCAACAGATGTTGACTGCTTTCGATAAAATTGCGGAGGGATGCAAAGGCTCTGCTGGTGACGATAGCAACTTGGGGGGTTATTGCATAGTCTTGCGCGCGCGCGTGCACAGCATGGACATTGCGTAATCCGATACTGTTCGCAGTCTGAAAAATAAAGCGGGTTTTCTTGCTGTTGCTGTCGATCAGAAAAAATTCTGTTGTCGGCTTGCAGATAGCAAGCACCATCCCAGGCAATCCTGCACCGGTTCCCACATCAGCCACGCTGTCGCCATTCACAAACGGCAACAGTGTCAGGCTGTCGATGATGTGCAGCGTGAACATCTCTTGCAGATCATGCAGTCCACTGAGGTTATAGGCCTTGTTCCATTTGTGGAGTTGGGCGAGATAGTCGAGCAATTGGGTCTGTTGTTGTTCGGTTACAACCAGTTTCAACTCGCCAATCGCAACGGCGAGCTGACGTTGCAGAGAGACTTTTTGTTCGGTATTCACTGTTGCAGCGCCAGCATGTCAGGCAATTCGTGTAAGGCTGTCAGCTTGTTTGTCTGCTGATTCCTGCAGTTGGTGTTTTTTCAAATAAACAAGCACCAGCGATATGGCCGCCGGCGTAACACCAGGAATACGTGAGGCGCGTCCGATGCTGTCTGGTCGGTTATCGGACAGTTTTTGCTTTAGTTCGTTGGACAAACCTGGGATGCCACGGTAGTCGAAATTGTCGGGCAATCGAGTGTGTTCCTGCCTTTTCAATTTTTCAATTTCATCATATTGGCGATCGATGTAGCCCTGATACTTCACCTGAATTTCCACTTGCTCTGCAACTTCCGGTATCGGCATCTCTGCGCGTAAGCCGGTGAGTACGCAGGCGTTCGCAAGCTGTTCATAATTGACTGAGGGTCGCGCCAGAATTTCACTTAATCGATATTCATGCGACATGGAATTTTCCAACCAAGGATTAATTTGCGCAGCCAATGCTGTTCCTGGTTGTACCCATTGCTCGCGCAACCACTTACCCTCTTTTTCGACGGCTTCGCGCTTTTCACAAAACGACTGCCAGCGGACATCATCCACCAGGCCAAGTTTCCTTCCAGTTTCTGTCAGACGGAAATCAGCGTTGTCCTGGCGCAGCAACAAGCGATATTCAGCGCGCGAAGTAAACATGCGATAAGGCTCGCGTGTGCCTTGCGTCAGCAAATCGTCCACCAATACGCCGATATACGCTTCGTCACGTCCCGGGCTCCAGCTTTCTTTTCCTTGTGCCGCCAGCGCCGCATTGGCGCCGGCAAGCAAGCCTTGTGCTGCCGCTTCTTCATAGCCGGTGGTGCCATTGATCTGGCCTGCGAAGTACAACCCTTTGATATGTTTCGTTTCAAACGACGGCGTCAAATCGCGTGGATCAAAAAAATCATATTCGATTGCATAGCCTGGTCGAACAATATGCGCATTTTCAAAACCCTTGATCGATGCAATCAATTTGCATTGGGTTTCAAATGGCAGGCTTGTAGAGATGCCGTTCGGATAGAGTTCATGCGTCGTCAAACCTTCTGGTTCAACAAAGATCTGATGTCCTGTGCGATCGGCAAAGCGAACAACCTTGTCTTCAATCGATGGACAGTAGCGCGGACCTACTCCTTCGATTACACCGGCATACATGGGTGATTGATCAAGCCCACCGCGGATAATGTCGTGTGTTTGCTCATTGGTGTTCGTGATGTAGCAACTCACTTGCTGAGGGTGTTCTTCCACACGCCCGAGATACGACATGACAGGTATTGGCGTATCTCCGGGTTGTTCCACCATGACGGAGAAATCCACCGTGCGGGCATCCAGTCTAGGCGGAGTGCCGGTTTTCAGACGACCTACTCTCAGCGGCAATTCACGCAGGCGCTGGGCCAGCGCAATGGCAGGTGGATCACCTGCACGTCCTCCAGAATAATTTTTCAGACCGACATGAATTTTTCCGCCCAGGAATGTGCCCGTGGTGAGTACAACCTGACGTGCATAAAATTTGAGTCCCATCTGGGTGACGACACCTTCGACCTGCTCACCATTAACAATCAGATCATCAATGGCCTGCTGAAAAATTCTCAGGTTTGGCTGGTTCTCAAGAATTGCTCTGATCGCCGCTTTGTAGAGCACTCGGTCGGCCTGGGCTCTGGTCCCTCTCACCGCGGGACCCTTGCTGGCATTCAGTATCCTGAACTGGATTCCACCTTTGTCAGTTGCCCGTGCCATGGCGCCGCCAAGCGCGTCCACTTCACGGACCAGGTGGGCTTTGCCGATCCCCCCAATTGCGGGGTTACACGACATCTGGCCCAAGGTCTCCACGCTATGGCTGACCAGCAAGGTACTGGCTCCCATGCGGGCAGCTGCCAACGCGGCTTCCGTGCCGGCATGGCCACCACCGACAACGATGACGTCAAAGCGATCCTGGAAACCCATGGTGGAAGCCTGAGGGGAAATTTGGGGGTGGCGAATTATACGCGGATTCGGAGTTCAGTCCCGGGTACTTCTTTTTTGTTTGGTCGGGAGTTGGTTATCCAGAATATTATTTATATATGTATATGAAGTTATGTATTTTGATACTACTACTGCTATTAAGGGCGCTGATTTGTGTGGATGACTGCCATCTTTACTTTGGATTCATGCACTTGCACCAAGGGTAACCCTGTAGAGAAGCCCCCTTATAGCCAGCGTCCATTGTTGTAGAACCCGGTATAAAACTGCCGCTTATCCACACCGACAGCCAGCATTCAAAACAACCCACAAATGCTCTACAGCTTGTTCGCAAATCTGGCAGACAGTCCCGGCATTTATCCCAAGACTGTCCACAGGAAATACTGACGTTATTCTCTTGTGGTTTGCGCGCTACTTGCCTATGCAAAAGCTACTGAAGATGGCGCCGAGCAAATCGTCCGTGGTGAACTTGCCGGTAATTTCATCGAGGGACTGCTGAACCTTACGAAGTTCTTCTGCAACAAGCTCGCCTGCTTTCAGTTCTTGTAAACAATGCAGAGCGGCATACAAGCCCGAAGCAGCGTTGGTGAGGGCAATCAGGTGACGACGACGGGCTATGAAGCCGCCATCAACAGCAGGGTTAAAGCCCGCGCATAACTTGAGATGATCCTTGAGAAGCGTTAGACCAGTTCTTTTATGTGCCGACAGAAATAACTCAACAGGCGCGGAATTGGTGTTGGCATGAGCTTCTATTTCACAAAGGTCAATCTTGTTAAAAACGACGGTCAATTGCTGCGCAGATAGTGCTGAGAGCTCCTTCCACAACGGCAGGGAGCGATAGTCCAGGGTTTGCTGAGCATCAACCAGCAGCAACACGTGATCGGCTCTGGTGATTGCAGCGCGAGCACGTCGAATACCCTCTTGTTCAATCGGATCATCACTGTCACGCAGCCCAGCTGTATCAGTCAGGTGGATGGGAATACCATCCAGTGTTATTTGATGTCGCAACATGTCGCGAGTGGTGCCGGCCACAGGCGTAACAATCGCGACCTCTTCGCCACTGAGCGAATTAAGCAATGTGGACTTGCCAGCATTGGGTGCGCCGGCTATTACGACCTGCAGGCCTTCTCGCAGCAAGCTGCCCTGTTTCGCCTGCGCCAGAATCTGCTCCAACAGTGTCAGCTGAGCCTGCAAGCGCTCCGCAATATTACCTGCGTTGAGGAAGTCGATTTCTTCATCAGCAAAATCGATGGAGGCTTCAACATAGACGCGCAGTGCGACGACATCAGACACAAGTTGCGTGATTAGTTTGGAGAAGTCTCCCTGCAGGGAGCGCACCGCATGGCGTGCTGCGGCAACGCTGCTGCTGTCTATCAGGTCTGCAATAGCTTCGGCTTGCGTGAGATCCAGCTTGTCGTTGAGAAAGGCGCGTTCGGAAAATTCGCCAGGTCTTGCGAGACGGGCACCCTGCACCGCCAGGGTTTGCAGCAACTGATCAACAACTACCGGA
Organism: Pseudomonadota bacterium; assembly: GCA_040387155.1. Classification (GTDB taxonomy): domain Bacteria; phylum Pseudomonadota; class Gammaproteobacteria; order Pseudomonadales; family Pseudohongiellaceae; genus CAILUG01. Next base: position 33,708 of record JAZKEH010000216.1, read on the forward strand.
CTGCCATGGCAATGGAACTCGCAGACATCTTCGCCAGTGAAAGAGTGAGGCGATTTGAAATACAGCGCGAGTCCGGCGTCTATCAACTCACCAGCAGGCGAGCAGAATTTTGCAAACAGGCATTGTCGCGGTGCCGGCGTCAAACCAGTCAGCTGCAGACATAAATCAAGGGTCTTCGGCCCCGAAACCCGGATAACACTGATCCCGCCCTTGCCCGCGGGAGTGGCAAGCGCGCAGATAGTGTCGACGGATGGGATCATGAATTAGCTGTCAGCAGTAACCGTTTTGAGGCGGGAGTTGAAATACCACTGCTGCAGAATGCCAAGTAGCGCGTTGGCCAGGTAATACAGAACGAGACCAGCTGGAAACCACAAGAAGAAAACGGAAAAAATAACTGGCATGAACTTCATCATTCTTGCCTGCATGGGATCCGTGGTGGGCATTGGATTCATGTGTTGCTGCACGTAATAAACCGCGCCCAGCAGAATTGGCAATATGAAGTAAGGATCCAGCGCAGACAGATCCTGGTACCACAGGAAAAAGGGAGCCTGGCGTAACTCGACACTTTCATTCAGTACCCAATAAATGCCTAGGAACACAGGCATTTGCAGGAACATCGGCAAGCAGCCGCTGAAGGGGCTTACCTTTTCCTTTTTCCACAACTCCATCTGGGCTTGCATCAATGCCTGCTTGTCATCGCCATGACGATCTTTCAGCTGAGCGATTTTTGGCTGCAGACGTTTCATGCCAGCTTGTGATGCAAACTGTTTGGCAGACAACGGATAGAACAAGGTGCGGATTACAACGGTCAGCAACACGATGGCGACGCCATAGTTGCCAACGAGCGCGTTGATCCAGCTGAGCAAGTGAAAGACCGGATTGGCGACAAACCACAGCATGCCGTAGTCGATGGTGAGGCCAAGGTTCGGAGAGATCTCCTCCAGACGGTCCTGATTTTTCGGGCCAGCCCAAAAGGCGCTTTCAAGAGTCAAAGATTGGCCTGGAGCAACCGCGTGTTCACCGCCAACGAAACCTAACAGGTACTCACCACGATCATTGCGGCGCACGCTGAACGTATTCTGTTCTGACTCTGCAGGGATCCATGCACCCAGAAAATAATGCTGCGAGAAAGCAATCCAGCCACCCATCATTTCGACAGGTTCTTCCCCATCATCAATGTCTTCGAAATCAACTTTGATGTAGGGATCGTCAGTGGACGTCATGGCGGCGCCAAGAAAGTTATTGAGACGCATGCCGTTGCTGCCATCAGTATTGGAGCCATCGCGCTTGATCTGACCAAACAGATTTACGCTCCAGTCCGAGGCTCCCTTGTTATCAACAATAAATTGCTGACGAATCAGATAATCATCCGCGCTGAAAACAAAACGTTTGGTGACGGTGACGTTGTCAGCAGCTGTTGCTGTGAGGTCAACGGTGAGTTCGCCGCTTTCGATGCGATAGGAAGTTTGTGATGAGCTGTAGCGTGGGCGGCCGGCACCACTCGCATCGGGACCGTTGCGACCGATGAGTCCGCTTTGGGCAACGTAGGTACCGCTACTGTCATTTCTCAGCAACACCGACGGCTCATTTGGTGTTTCGAGCGCGGCGGGATAACGCGGCAGCGCCAGCGAAACAATGTCTCCGCCGACAGGATCAATCATTACATGCTGACTCGGCGTTTCTACGGAAATCAGTGAGGACCGCGTAGCGGCGGCGGCCTGAATCGGCAAATCACCATTTGCGGCAGCGGGAGCCGTGGGTAAGTCCAATGATTGAGACTGTGGTGAAGGAGAAGTTACAGCGGCAGCAACAGGCTCCGTTGGAGCCTGCGTCTGATAGTCCTTGTTCCAGGCCAGCAACAGCAAATAGCTGACAATGGCCAGGGCGGCGATGAGTAAATTACGTTTGTGATCCATCGTGATGACTGCTTTTTGGAATGGGTTGGGGAAAACTATTCAGGGAAATCCGGGGAGGAATCGGATCGTGTCCGCCCTCGCAGAAGGGATTACAGCGACAAATGCGCCAGATTGCCAGTGTTGAACCGCGCCAGGGACCGTAAACACCAATGGCTTGTTTGGCATAGTGCGAGCAAGAGGGTTGGAAGCGGCATTGGCCGCCAAAGAAAGGACTTAACAAGAATTGATAAAGGGAGATCAACCCCAGCAATGCCCAGGCGAAAAATCGATTCAGGCTGTTAGTCAGGGAGATTTTCAACATGGGAAGTTCCCGCGACGGCGCAGGAAGCCTTGCGTTTCTGAAACTGCTCGGACATTCCGTCTAACAATCTATTGAGCATGCCGACGATCTTCTCATTGCTCAATGCATTCAACCCGGGTCTTGCCAGTACGACTATATCCAGCACTGGCAGCTGTGCGGAGCGATGACGGAAAACCTCACGACACAGTCGTTTCACGCGATTTCTCTCGACTGCATCTCCAACGTTCTTTTTGGAGATAACCAAACCGATGCGAGCATGCTGTTGATCGGACGCAACCCCCAATAATAGAAGTTGCGGTGAGCTGACCTTGATTTTCGCGCCTTCGAATACCTGGCTGAAATCGTGGGCTTTCAGCAATCGATGTTCCCTTGTCAGCCTGAAGCTCACAACGACCTCCGGGTAACAGGGATGAACAACGTGCTTCCATGCAGCCTTAAAGGCAGGGGGATCAGGCGGTCAGACGATTACGGCCTTTGGCTCTACGACGTGCCAAAACCTGGCGACCTTTTTTGGTGGCCATGCGTGCACGAAAACCGTGGGTGCGAGCGCGCTTGATGTTGCTGGGTTGAAATGTACGTTTCATTGGCGGATACCGCAGTGGGTCGGAAAAAAGAGCGCGGATTCTAAATAGATTAACAGCGAGGTGCAATTTAAATCGCGGGTGGCCATTTAATCCGGGTGGACCACAAACCGCAACCTTTGACTAACAAGTTATCCACAGGGGATGCACAGGGAGGGTCGAAAATTTTCGCTTTCCGTAGCGAGTCAAAATCCCCGAGATTTTTAAGAGGCGCACCCACAACCATTTGATTTATAAGAACAAACAAGATTGTCAAAAACAACGAGATTTTGTTTTTGCCTGTGGATAACTGCGGGTCCGATGGTTAGACTTTCTCCCTGTTTCCACCACCCATAATAAAAATTCAGGGAGCCTTTTGACTGTGAGCATTACCCTTTGGCAAAAGTGCGTCGTTTGCCTCAAATCCGAGCTGCCTGCCCAACAATTCAATACCTGGATAAGACCTATTCAGGTGCGGGGTAGTGAGAACAGCCTTCAGCTGTATGCCCCCAACCGCTTTGTGCAGGAGTGGGTCAAAGAGCACTTTCTGCCCCGAATTTCGGAGGTTGTGAAAGAGCTGACGGCCGGCGCTCCTCCGGAAATCCTGCTCGACGTTGCCACCAATTCTGATGCAGGTGTTGGCATGGAGGCATCCTCGTCTCCAATGACCGAAAGATCAGAACAGTCGCTGGATCGTTCAGCCGCTCGTCAGGTAATAGAAAGACAGCCTGTACTTGCTCAAGCCGATGAAATAGAAGAGCCGGACACCCGCAGCAGTGAAGACCTGCTTGAACGTGCGTTGAGAGAAAACAGTGACCCCGTGTCTGGTTCCAGCCAAAAAGGACGTAATGGCGGGCTCGGCGCTGGCGCCGCTTCGCGCAAGCTGACGTTTCGCGGCGAACTGAACAAGAACTACACCTTCAACAGCTTCATCCAGGGCAAGTCCAACCAGATCGCGCGCGCTGCTGCGGCGCAAGTCGCCAGTAATCCCGGCGGTGCCTACAACCCACTCTTTATTTATGGTGGTGTTGGTTTGGGCAAGACGCATTTGATGCACGCGATCGGCAACCATTTGATGCAGAAAAATCCGTCAGCAAAGGTGGTGTATCTACATTCACAGACATTTGTTGGCAGTATGGTGTCGGCGCTGCAGTTGAATGCGATCAATGAATTCAAGCGCTACTACCACTCAGTAGATGCGTTGCTCATTGATGACATCCAGTTTTTCGCCAACAAAGAGCGCTCTCAAGAAGAGTTTTTCCATACCTTCAATGCCATCTTCGAAGGCGGTCGCCAGATCATCATGACCTGCGATAAATACCACAGCGAAATAAACGGATTGGAAGAAAGGCTCAAATCGCGTTTCGGTTGGGGCTTGTCAGTAGCAGTAGAGCCACCGGATCTCGAAACTCGAGCAGCCATTCTGATGAATAAGGCTATTCAGGACCAAGTGGTGCTCAACGACGAATCTGCAATGTTCATGGCCCACAAGCTGCGTTCGAATGTGCGTGAGCTTGAAGGAGCACTAAAAAAGGTTATTGCCCATGCCAGATTTCTTGGAGAAGAAATCACGGTCCCGCTCATCCGGGATGCATTGAAAGATTTGTTGGCAATCCAGAGCAAGCTGATCAGTGTCGACAATATCCAACGCACTGTTGCCGAGTATTACAAAATAAAAATGGCGGACATGATTTCCAAGCGTCGTAATCGTTCTGTGGCGCGACCACGTCAAATGGCGATGTGTCTGTCCAAGGAACTCACCAATCACAGCCTGCCGGAAATCGGCTCGTATTATGGTGGCCGCGATCACACAACGGTGTTGCATGCATGTCGCACCATCAGTGACTTGCGCAAATCTGATGTGGACATGGAAGAGGACTATCAAAACCTCATGCGCTCCTTGTCGAGTTGAGGTGGTATAGGCAAAATGCAGGGATGATGAAAGACGTGGCTGTACACGCAGCGCCACGCTTATATATAGAAGCAAGAAGCGGCAAATATCAAACACTGAACGCCCCACGATCAACCTCAGAACAAAACGAGAAAGAGCCATGCAATTTGAAATATCCCGCGAAGCGCTGATCAAACCATTGCAGTTGGTCACAGGGGTTGTTGAGCGTCGGCAGACGCTGCCGGTGTTGTCGAATGTGATGCTGGTGCTCGAGAAGGGGCTATTAGCCCTTACCGGCACCGATCTGGAAGTGGAGTTGATTGGGCGTGTCGCTGTGGAGAATGGCCAGGATGACGGTGAGATTACCGTACCTGCCCGCAAGCTGATGGATATCTGCAAGTCGCTGCCGGAAAGTGCGCTGATCAAATTTGGCACCGAGGAAGGCAAGGCAGTAATTCGGGTGGGTCGTAGTCGCTTCACCCTCTCGACACTGCCGGCCAACGACTTTCCAAGCGTCGAAGAGTCGAAAGGCTCTTTCGAAATCAAACTGGGCAGACAGCTGTTGAAAAGCATGCTCGACAGCACCAGCTTCGCCATGGCCCAGCAAGATGTTCGTTATTACCTGAACGGGCTGCTGCTGGAAGTAGCGCCGGACTATATTCGCGTCGTCGCCACCGATGGTCATCGACTGGCGTTACACACTGAAAAGATGGCTGTGGGTGTTGCATCCAAGCACCAGGTTATCGTCCCGCGCAAAGGGGTGTTGGAGTTGTCCCGCTTGTTGGCAGAAGGCGAAGACGATGTTTCGCTGGTGATTGGCAGCAACCATATCCGGGTAAAGACCCAGAATTTCACCTTCACCTCCAAGCTGGTCGATGGCAAATTCCCAGACTATGACCGTGTGCTGCCGAAGGGTGGTGACAAAATTCTGCTGGGTAACCGCAATAATCTCAAACAAGCCCTCAGCCGCGCGGCCATTCTTTCCAACGAGAAGTTCCGTGGCATTCGCCTGATGCTGGCCAAGGACGAACTGAAAATTTTGGCCAATAACCCTGAACAGGAAGAAGCGGAGGATGTTGTCTCCGTTGAGTACCAAGCGGCGAGCCTGGAAATTGGTTTCAATGTCAGCTATCTGATCGACGTATTGAATGTGCTGACTACGGAAACTGTGCAGATGGTGCTGGCAGATACCAATAGCAGCGTTCTTATGCAGGCTACTGACGGTAGCCCCGCGCTGTACGTTGTCATGCCGATGAGGCTCTGATTGCCGAGGCGAGTGGCCTGCCTCCTTCATGCCCACTCTCGCCAGATTGGCCATTAGCGGTGTCCGCAATATCTCCCCAGAGACCAGTCTGGAACCCGGCCCCGGGTTCAACCTGATCTTCGGCAGTAACGGCAGTGGCAAGACCTCCGTACTTGAAGCGCTTTACCTGCTGGGGATGGGCCGCTCCTTCCGCAGCCACCTGCAAAAGCCCCTGATCACCCACGACCAACCCCTTGCCACAGTCTTTGGCCAAACCACAGACGGCCTGACTATTGGTATTCAGCGCCCCCAGCGCGGCCAGCAAACGATCAAGATCGCCGGTCGCCCAGCTGAAGGCTTGGCCCAGCTATCCCGCACGCTTCCCCTGCAGCTGATTAATTCGGACACTTTTCAGTTACTGGAAGGCAGCCCCCAGGAGCGCCGCCAGTTTCTCGACTGGGGAGTGTTTCACGTGGAACATCAGTTTTTGGATTACTGGCGTCGTGCGCGCCAAGCCTTGGACCAGCGCAATATGCTGCTCCGGAACGAGGCCTCCGCCAGTGAGATAGAGCCTTGGTCATACGAGTTGGCCCACAATGCGGGATTCATAAATAACTATCGACGGGCCTATCTCCAGCAACTTTCCGCCCTGCTGGAAACAACGCTGACCGATGTTGGCCCTCCCGGTAACCATGTAATCAATATTGAGTACCTGCCTGGCTGGGATCCAGAGGCCGACCTTTTCGACCAACTTCAGGATGGCTTAGCCCGTGATCGCAAATATGGCTTTACTACCTTAGGCCCCCATAAGGCAGATCTGCGCTTCCTGCTAAAGGGGCTAAGCGCGGCTGAGGTGCTATCCCGTGGCCAGCTGAAACTGTTGATCTGTGCCCTCAAAGTTGTGCAGTCCCAGTTATTGGTGCAGGCCAATGGCACCCAAAGTCTGTTTCTGTTGGACGACCTACCTGCCGAGCTTGATGCTGAAAATCGCATCAAGGTATGTCACCTGCTGGGGGGGCTAAAAGCACAGGTCTTTGTTACAAGTATTGAACAGAGCGCATTAGCCGCTATCGCCCGCGAACAGGCAGATATCCACTCTATTGGCTTCACCCAGTTCCACGTGAAACATGGTAAGATTGACCCTGTGTAGGCGCTAGGGACAAAGCCTAAATATCTCGTTAAATATCAAAGAGTTACAGCAATAGGCCTCTAACCAGAAAGAGGCCGCTTTGGGGCTAACAGAATGGCGGACAACGACAACTACGATTCCTCCAGTATTACCGTCTTGAAAGGCTTGGATGCAGTCAGAAAGCGCCCAGGCATGTACATCGGCGATACCGATGACGGTACTGGTTTACATCACATGGTCTTTGAGTTGGTTGATAACTCCATTGACGAGGCCTTGGCCGGCTACTGCGACACCGTCAAAGTGGTCATCCACAGTGATGAGAGCGTCAGCGTGGCAGACAACGGCCGTGGCATCCCGACTGAGATGCATGAAGAAGGCGTATCGGCAGCTGAGGTCATCATGACCGTGCTGCATGCCGGCGGTAAGTTCGACAGCAACAGCTACAAAGTCTCAGGTGGCCTGCATGGTGTAGGCGCGTCCGTTGTGAATGCCCTTTCGTCCTATCTCAAACTAACCATCTATCGTGGCGGCAAGATTCATGAGCAGGTCTACCATCACGGCGTACCGGAAACGCCGCTGAAAGTCGTTGGTGACTGCAGCCACACAGGCACTTCGTGTCATTTCAAACCGTCCACCGAAACCTTTACCAACATCACTTTTGTCTATGACATTCTCGCGAAAAAATTGCGCGAGTTGGCGTTCCTGAACGCCGGCCTCAAGATCGAGCTTACTGACGAACGCACCGACCGCTCCGAAATTTTCAAGTACGACGGCGGTTTGCATGCCTTCGTGGCCTATCTCAACCAGAACCGCACGGCCGTTAACAAGATATTCCACTTTGCCACCGAGGCAGACGACGTCGCGATGGAAATCGCTGTGCAGTGGAATGATGGCTACCAGGAAAACGTTTACTGCTATACGAACAACATTCCGCAGCGTGACGGCGGTACTCATCTGGCAGGTTTCCGCGCCGCACTGACGCGCGTGTTGAAGAGCTATATCGATAAGGAAATTGACTCGAAGAAGGGCAAGGATGTGCAGACCTCTGGTGATGACGCGCGCGAAGGTCTCACCGCCATTGTCTCTGTCAAAGTGCGGGATCCGAAATTCTCGTCGCAGACGAAGGACAAGCTGGTTTCTTCGGAAGTGAAAACCGTCGTTGAACAGGAGATGGGTCGCGCCTTCAGTGACTTCCTGCTGGAAAACCCGAACGAAGCCAAGAGCATCGTCAACAAGATGATTGACGCTGCCCGCGCGCGCGAAGCCGCTCGCAAGGCGCGCGAAATGACGCGTCGCAAAGGGGCGCTGGATATCGCCGGCCTGCCGGGCAAACTGGCTGACTGCCAGGAGAAAGACCCTGCCCTGTCCGAACTCTACATTGTCGAAGGTGATTCCGCCGGCGGCTCTGCCAAGCAGGGACGCAATCGCAAGAACCAGGCGATCCTGCCTTTGAAGGGCAAGATTCTTAACGTTGAAAAAGCCCGCTTCGACAAGATGCTTAGCTCTGCCGAAGTCGGCACGTTGATCAAGGCGCTTGGCTGTGGCATCGGTACCGCAGACTTCAATGCGGATTCATTGCGTTACCACAGCATCATCATCATGACCGATGCTGACGTAGACGGCTCGCACATACGCACGCTGTTGCTTACCTTCTTTTTCCGCCAGATGCGCCAGCTGGTCGAGCGTGGGCATATCTTCATTGCGCAGCCGCCGCTGTACAAAATCCGTAAAGGCAAACAGGAACAGTACCTGAAAGACGATGACGAGCTGGCGCAGTACCAGACCCAGGCCGCGCTCGACGATGCCAGTTTGCACGTGAATGCCGAAGCGCCCCCCATCAGTGGCGCAGCGTTGCAGACCATCGTGCAGGACTATCGCAATGTGCAAGCGCAGATCAATCGTTTGTCACGCCAGTACCCTACCGAAGTGCTCGACGCGCTGCTCAATCATGAAGGTTTGAAAGTGGATCAGCTTTCAAGCGAAAGCGCTGTGCGGGCCTGGACTGAAGCCTTGACCAAGGCGGTGAATGAACGCTCCACCACTGCCCAGTTCAGTATCTTCGTCAAACACGACATCGAAGAAAATTTGTATTTGCCGATCATCACTTCCGTGCTGCATGGCAATACCCGCAAAGTCACGCTCAGCGCCGAGTTCTTCAAGTCCGGTGAATACCGCGAAATTTGCCGCGTTGGCACCAACCTCCGCGGCTTGTGCGAAGCAGGCGCCTTCGTCAAACGTGGCGAGAAAACGCATCCCGTCAAACATTTCCGCGAAGCGCTCGAATGGTTGATGGGCGACGCCATGAAGGGGCATTACCTCCAGCGCTACAAAGGTCTCGGCGAAATGAATCCGGAGCAGTTGTGGGAAACCACAATGGACCCGAACTTCCGTCGCATGCTGCGCGTCACTATTGATGATGCAATGGCAGCCGATCAGTTGTTCACGACGTTGATGGGCGATCAGGTGGAACCGCGACGTGAGTTCATCGAATCCAACGCATTGTTGGTAGCAAATCTCGACGTGTAGCGATTTCGGCGATCCAGTAAGTCGGAGCAAGCTGAATGTTGTTCACGAAACATCTGCGAGAGCCCATCAAGCGAGGCGAGATTACCTGCAGCATTCGCATCTGGCTGAAGCCGAAAGTGAAAGTAGGTGGACGCTATCGACTGGAGGAAGGCTACATCGTCGTCGACAAAATCAAGCTTGTTTCTCTTGAAGATATAACGCCGGCGTTGGCAAGGAAGTCAGGTTTTGCGGGTGTGGTTGATCTGCTCAAGACAGCCAAGCATGGCCCGGGTGAGAATATCTATCTCATTGAGTTTCACTACGACGCTTCTTGCTGACTGGCCGCTTGTTGTTCAGCAAGCGGCAACACTGTTGCTACCCACGCCTTCACTTGCTCAGTCAGCTCGCGCGATTCACGACCAGTGGTGTCGATAGGATCACCGATGACGACGGTGATAGTGCCCGGTTTCTTCACCAGCTTGCGCGCGGGCCAATAGACACCAGCGTTGTGAGCGACGGGAAGCACCTTGGCGCCAGCTGCAATCGCGAGTTCAGCACCGCCAGTGTAGTACTTGCGATCAAGACCTGGCGCGCCGCGGGTGCCTTCCGGAAATACCAAGATGGAAATGCCATTGTCGAGTTGCGCCTTTCCTTGTGAAAGCAGCGAATCGCGCGCATTGCGGCGCTTGTTGCGATCAATGGCAATCGGATTCAGCATCCATAACGCCCAACCGAAGAATGGAATTCTGAACAACTCGCGCTTTAACACCGCGCAGAGGGGTTGGAACGCGTAATACAAATAGATAGTTTCCCACGGACTCTGGTGGTTGCTGAGCAGCACAAAGGGTTCCTTGGGCACCTTCTCCCATCCCTGTACTTCATAACGCACGCCGCAGCACACGCCCACCCACCACACAACAAAGCCATTCCACTTCACAAAATAGCGATAGCGCGTGTGCAGTGGCAGCATCCAGCCGAGTAGCACGCAGAGGCTCGCATGCGGGATCAAGGTGACCGCATAGCCCAGATAAAACAAAACAGAACGCAGCATCAGCATGGGCAAGAATTCACGAATGGCCGGTAGCCACAGTATCACTGTTGAGAATGAAAGTTGCCGCCGCCGCCAGATCATCAACGACGCTGGTTTGCGCGCGCAATTCCGCCGAAATCTTTTGTTCCATCAACACACCTTTGCCAGTGCGAACCAGCAACGGTTTGCAGCCACCACCAACAGCCATTTGCAGATCTTTCTCGTGGTCACCGACAAGCCAGGCGTTTTGCACCGATTGGTTCAATTCAGCAGCAATCTGTTCAAGCAGTCCCGGCAGTGGTTTGCGGCAGTTGCAGTTTTCGTCCGGGGCGTGCGGGCAATAACAGATCACATCAATCTGACCACCCGCCTCTTCTACCAGTGCGCACATTTTGCTGTGCATGTTGGCAAGCGTGTACTCATCGAAATAACCGCGCGCAAGACCACTCTGGTTGGTCGCGACCGCAATGCGATAGCCCGCCTGTGAAAGCCTGGCAATTGCTTCAATACTGCCAGGCAGCGGAATCCATTCATCAACGGTCCTGATGTAGTCATCCGAGTCGGCGTTGATAACGCCGTCGCGATCCAGTATTACCAGCTTGGGTGCAGGCTCAGACATTCTGCAGCAACGAGATATCGGCAACACGCAGGAACAACTGACGCAGCGTGTTCAACAGCGCCAGACGATTCTGTTTCAGCGCGGCGTCTTCGGCGTTGACCATTACCTGATCAAAGAAAGCATCGACTTGAGTTTGTATGCCTGCCATCACCGCCAGCGCCTCTGTGTAACGATGCGACGCCAACAGGGGATTCACCGTGGAAAGCACTTCTTTCAACGAGGCAGCCAATGTTTTTTCCGCGGGCTCCTGCAGCAGGTCGTCGCGGATGTCACCAAAGTTCTGACTATCCGACTTTTGCAGGATATTGGAAACACGCTTGTTGGCAGCGGCCAATGCTTGTGCAGCGGGTAACCTGGTGAAATGGCTCACTGCCTTGATGCGGGCATCAAACAACAGCGGACTGGTTGGACGTACCGCATCCACTGCCATGAAGACATCCGCGCTGATGCCCTGATCGGCGTACAGCGCGCGCAAACGTTCAAACATGAAATCCAGAATCGTTTGCTGCAGGCCTTCTGCGTTCGGCAATTTGTTAAAGCTGCCGATAGCCGCATTTACAGTTGCAGTCAGATCCAGCGGCAATTGCTTTTCAATGATGATGCGCAACGCACCCAGTGCGGCACGACGCAGCGCAAAAGGATCCTTAGAACCCGTAGGCGGCTGGCCAATGCCAAACAAACCTGTGATCGTGTCGAGACGCTCGGCCAGCGCGAGGATCATACCGGTCGTACTGGACGGCAGCTCATCCCCTGCAAAACGCGGCATGTATTGTTCATTCAATGCCAGCGCCACTTCCTTGGGTTCACCATCATTGAGTGCGTAGTAGTAACCCATGATGCCCTGCAACTCGGCGAACTCGTACACCATGCTCGACATCAGGTCGCATTTGCCAAGTTCTGCCGCGCGGCCAGCCAGCTTGCTGTCAGCGCCGAGTTGCGCAGCAATGGCGATCGCCAATTTGCGGACACGCTCCGACTTGTCGAACACAGTGCCGAGCTCTTGCTGGAACACCACGGTCTTGAGCTTCTCTATGCGAGCCGCGAGCGACTGCTTCTTGTCCTGTGAATAGAAGAAGCCGGCATCCGCCAAACGAGGGCGAATCACTTTCTCGTTACCGGCGATGACTTGTGCGGGATCGCGACTGACCAGGTTACTCAGCGTAATAAAGTTCGGCAGGATGTTGTTGTTCGCATCCAGCAAATGAAAACATTTTTGATGGCCCTTCATGGCGGAGATCAAGGCCTCCTGCGGCACCGCAAGAAACGCTTCATCGAAACGACCGGTCAATGCGACGGGCCATTCAACCAACGACGTCACTTCATCAAGCAGCGCTTCCTCGATGACGGCGCGCGCCTTGTATTTAAGCCCCTCTGCTTCGACCTGCTTGCGCACCTCCGCACGACGATCAGCAAAGTTGGCAATGACCTTCCCCTGCTCACGCAGTACCTGTGCATAGTCATTGGCAGAGGTAAGGGTGATGGAGTCCGGATGATGGAAGCGATGGCCGCGCGTAGCCGCACCAGTTTGCACACCCATGATCGTGGCATTGATGACGTTGCCACCAAACAACAACACAACCCAATGCACAGGCCGCACGAATTCATCCCGCGAGCTGCCCCAACGCATGCGCTTTGGAATAGGCAATGCAGCCAGCGCTGCTTTCACCATGTCTGGAATCAGCGTTGCAGTTGCATCACCTTTCTGCACCGAGCTGTAGGCGAGCTTGGTGACTTTGCCATCCAGTTTCTGCTGCAGTTCAGCAACCGTCACCCCACACGAGCGTGCGAAACCTTCGGCGGCCTTGCTGGGCGTACCGTCTGCATTGAAAGCCGCCTGTAGTGCAGGCCCCATCTTTTCACTCATGCGATCAGCTTGCTGTGTTGGCAAGCCGCGAATGATCAATGCAAGGCGGCGTGGCGTTGCGAAGGGTTCGATGGCGTCATGCGCGAGACCAGCGTTATTGAGTCGCGTGGCTACTTCGTCTCGAAATGCTTCAGACAAAGGCAACAGTGCTTTTGGCGGCAGCTCTTCGCAGCCAATTTCAATCAGTAGATCTTGCTTAAGCATTGGCAGCTTTCTCCAGACATTCTTTACGCAGAGCTTCCGGCGCAAGCGGGAAACCCAGTCTGGCACGCGAATCGTAATAGGCTTGGGCAACCGCACGCGCCAACGTACGCACGCGCAAAATGTAACGCTGACGTTCGGTCACAGAAATGGCAGAACGCGCATCAAGCAGGTTGAACGAGTGGGACGCTTTCACCACTTGCTCATAGGCAGGCAGCACCAGTTTCTGTTCGAGCAAGTGCTGGCACTGCGCTTCGTATTCGTTGAAATAGCGAAACAGGTTGTCGGTGTTCGCATGTTCGAAGTTGTAGGCCGATTGCTCCACTTCGTTCTGGTGGAACACATCGCGATACGTCACAACGCCATTCGGTGTACGGGCCCAGACAAGGTCGAAAATGCTGTCCTTGCCTTGCAGGTACATTGCGATGCGCTCAAGGCCGTAAGTAATTTCACCACTCACCGGGTAGCATTCGAGACCACCCACCTGCTGGAAATACGTGAACTGGGTAACTTCCATGCCGTTGAGCCACACTTCCCAGCCGAGACCCCATGCGCCCAGCGTCGGTGATTCCCAATTGTCTTCAACGAAGCGGATGTCATGAATGGTTGTATCAATGCCGAGATGATGCAGCGACTTCAGATAAAGATCCTGGATGTTCAGCGGTGACGGTTTCAGGATGACCTGGAACTGATAGTAGTGCTGCAGGCGCATCGGGTTTTCGCCGTAGCGGCTGTCGGTCGGACGGCGACAAGGCTGCACGTAGGCAGTGTTCCAGCTCTCCGGACCAATGGCGCGCAGAAACGTGGCGGTGTGAAACGTACCTGCACCCACTTCAAGATCCAGCGGCTGGATGATGACGCAGCCCTGCTCGGCCCAGTATTGCTGCAGGGCCAGGATCAGGCCCTGGAAGGTGGATACATCGAAGGATGCGCTCAAGATAACTCCGGCAATACCCGCATGGGGTACCATTCAACATCAATAAAGAAGCCGAACATTATCCTGAACTACTCTGCATGAAGGAAGCTGCACTCATCCTGTTCTTGCGACTGCTTGCCCTGTTGCCGCTCAATGTCGCCCGCGCACTTGGTTTGATGATGGCAAAACTGTGCTGGTGGACTCGCCGTCGTATGGCAAGAACAACCCTCGCCAATATTTCACTGTGTTTTCCGCAGCTGGATGCACTACAGCGCGCTGCGCTTGCGCAACAAAGTTTGCGACACACATTCCAGACTATTACTGAAACCGGCGCGATCTGGTTGTGGCCGGCAGATGAAACACTTGGTCTGGTCACCGCGGTGGAAGGACTCGGGTTGTTGCAAGCTGCCAAGGCAGCCAACAAGGGTGTTCTGGTGCTGGCGCCGCATCTCGGCAATTGGGAAATTTTTGGTCTCTACCTGAATGTTTGCGGCTGCGGCCAAAGCAGCCAGCTGTATCAGGCGCCGGATTCGCCCGCCCTCGACAAGCTGATTTTCAAGGCTCGCAGTCGCGCGGGTGCGCGCATGGTGGCGACAGACAACAAAGGTGTGGGCGAATTGTTGAAATCACTGCGGGCAGGCGAAATCGTTGGGATTTTGCCGGATCAGGTGCCTCCATCCAGCGGCGGCGAATTCGCGCCTTTTTTCGGCATTCCGGCGCTGACGATGACGTTGTTCAACCGGCTCCAACAAAAAACGGGTGCCACTGTCGTGCTGGGATATGCCAAGCGGGAAGCAGAGGGCTTTCGCATCATTTTTTGTCAGCCGGCAGCGGCGATCTATTCAGAGGAAATGCCGGTGGCAGTGGCCGGTTTGAACGCCACCATCGAAGCAGCGGTGCAACAAGCGCCTGAGCAGTACCAATGGGAATACAAGCGCTTCAAACGCCAACCGGCAGGTTGTCCGCCACGCTACGTCGACTAGGACGCCTTGCGCAGCAGTGCGTAATAAAAGCCGTCCGTGCCGTCGACCTGGGGAAATAGCTGGATTCCTGCTTCACACCTCTCAGCCCCGGCGACTTCGAGGGGTATTGCTTCCGCGTCGGTCGTATTTTTCAAAAACCCCATCACCTGATCCGAGTTCTCTGCCTTTAACAGCGAGCAGGTTGAGTACAGCAGGTAACCGCCGGGTTCCAGCAAGGGCCAGGCGGCCTTCAGCAAGGCTTGCTGTTTCGCTACCAGGACCTCGACTTCCGCCGCAGTGCGCAGAACCTTGATGTCCGGGTGTCGTCGAATCACACCGATTGCGGAACAGGGCACATCGAGCAATATGCGTGCAAATTTGCCGAAGTTGACAGGGTTTTCCGTGACAATATCACCAAGGGCCACTTCTGCATCAAGCTCCAATCGATCCAGGTTTTGCTGAATTCGCGGAAGCCGACGGGCTTCATTGTCCAGCGCCAGTATTGTCAGGCTGGGTTCTGTCTCCAGTAAGGCGCAGGTCTTGCCGCCCGGCGCGGCACAGGCGTCCAGTACACGCAGACCGGGGGCCAGCGGCAGCAAGCTTGCCACCAGCTGAGAGGCTTCGTCCTGCACACTGACCAGACCTTCGAGAAAGCCGGGCAATACCGAGGCATCCATTGGCTGGGCCAAATAGAGCGAGCCTGGTGCCAGCACCCCGGGACGTACCCCAATTCCTGCCGTGGCCAACAATCCCTGACATTCCATGCGAGTGGCTTTGCGCAAATTGACGCGCAGCGTCATCGGTGCGCGCTGGTTATTGCCGTCCAGCAACTCGCGATAGCGCTGAGGCCAGTCCTTTTTCAGGCGGTCGAGCAGCCACTGCGGGTGGGCGTACCACGCGCTGTAATCCCGCTCGCTTTCCGCAAGCAGCTCCGCTTGTTGGCGCAGCGCGCCTCGCATTACCGCGTTGATGAGATTCTTGTGCCACTCTTTCCCCAGCTTCGCCGCCGCTTCGACTGTTTCATTCACACAGGCATGATCCGGTGTGCGCATGAACAGCAACTGATATAGGCCGACCAGCAACAGGCAATGCACATCGAGATCCTTGTTGCGCAGTGGTTTGTCGAGCAGGCGTTGTAAATAGAACTGCAGGCGCGGAAACCAGCGGCACACGCCATAACAAAACTCCTGCAGAAGCGCGGGACTGTCGACCCGGGCAAGCGTTGCCGCATTCAGGAGGCTCGCGAGCGAACCCCGCTGCTGCAAAAGGCTTTGCAGGATCTGGCAGGCCAGCAGACGTTCACTTGCAGGAGTGTTCATTCATCACACCTTTTTTGAAGAGCCCGAAAATTACTGCAACAACTGGCCGGTGAGAAAGTAATCCGCATGACCGTTCAGCAAGCTGCCGATGCTCA